>PWMM01000254.1 GCA_003558195.1 Syntrophomonadaceae bacterium | reverse complement strand
GTTGGATTTGAACCGGAGGTGCTTTTGTTTGAAAATACTGGTAAGTGATAAGTTTTCGCCGGAAGGGCTTGAGTTGATGAGAAAGGATGCTGACGTTGACTACCGTCCAGATATAACTCCGGAAGAGTTACTGAAAGATATTGATAAATATGATGCTCTAATAGTTCGCAGTCGAACTAAAGTTACTGCTGGAGTTATTGAGGTTGCGGAAAAGTTAAGGGTTATAGGAAGAGCTGGAGTGGGAGTTGATAATATCGATGTTGACAAAGCTACGGAAAAAGGGATCATCGTTCTTAATTCACCCCACGGAAACACGATCTCTGCCGCTGAACACGCTATAGCTCTTTTAACTTCTCTTTCCAGGAATATTGCGCAGGCAAATAGTTCCCTTAAGCGAGGGGAGTGGAATAGAACTAATTATACAGGAGTTGAGCTAAACCAAAAAACTCTGGGTGTTATTGGTGTTGGTAGAATTGGCAGTGAAGTTGCTCGCAGGGCTCGATCTTTGGGTATGCATGTTATTGCATACGATCCTTATATTACCAGGGATCATTCTGAGAAACTGGGTTTTGAAACTGTTTCTTTCGAAGATTTGTTAAAACGTTCTGACTTTATAACTCTTCATTTGCCTTTAAACCCGACTACCCATCATTTAATCGGGAAAAAAGAGCTAACCATGCTGAAGCCTGGAGCTCGGATCATAAATTGTGCCCGGGGCGGACTTATTGACGAAGATGCTTTATGTGAAGCTTTACAAGAGGGAACTGTTGCAGGAGCTGCCCTTGATGTGTTTGAGCAGGAGCCTCCTGAGAGCTGTAAGCTACTGGATCTTGATAATGTTATTGTAACGCCTCACCTTGGTGCCCTAACTAAGGAAGCGCAAACCAATGTTGCTCTACAGGTTTCAGATCAGGTTATAATGGCCCTTAAGGGAGAACCCCTGGTTTCAGCTGTCAATGTTCCAGCTTTATTACCGGAAACCAGGGCAGCAGTAGGGCCTTTTTTACCTTTAGCCAGGGCTATGGGCAGTTTTTATTTACAGCTTTTCGGTGGATCTGTTGATGAGATTGAATTGACCTATAGTGGTAATATTGCTTCAATGCCTTTATCTCCTCTAACCCTTTCCTGTTTAATAGGCTTCTTGCAGCATATTGTTGGCGATGGGGTCAACTGGGTTAATGCTTCCCATATCGCAAAAAGCAGGGGAATTACCGTTTTAGAAACATCTACTACCGAGATAAAAAACTACAGCGACCTCATCACCATGAGAGCTCGCTCGGGAGAAAGGGAGCATAAAATTTCCGGCACCTTGCTAAACGGTGATATGAGGATTGTCAGGGTAGACAATTACCGAATTGAAATTGTTCCAGCCCGTTATATGTTAGTTACTACCCATAATGACAGGCCTGGTGTTGTTGGCAAGATTGGCACTTTACTTGGTAATGAGGATGTCAATATTGCCTCAATGCAGTTAGGCCGCAAACAGGCCCGGGGAGAAGCAATGATGGTTTTGCAGGTTGATCAAGAGATGTCTAAGGAAACCCTGGATAAGGTTAAAAATTTAGATGTTATAACAACAGCTGACTTTGTAGTCATGCCTAAAAGAGTTTTTTCTGAAGATCTTACTTAACTGTATTATATTTTTTTCTTAGCTATTATTAAAAAACAAGGAGAGGTGTTCATTAATGGTTAAAGTATACGCTTTAAGTACATGTCCATGGTGTAAGAAAGTCAAAAAGTTGCTTGATGATAAGAATGTTCAGTATGATGTTGTAGATGTAGATCTGGCACAAGGCGAAGAACAGAAGCAGGCTCTCGCCGAAGTTGAAGAATTAACCGGCAAACGTGGCTTCCCGGTGACAGTGATTGATGGCAAGGTTATCCAGGGCTTCAAGCAGGAAGAAATTGAAGGGGCGCTTAAAGGTGAGAAATAAGATTTATTGTGAAGTATGCCGAATAGCATTTATTCATAAAGGTGAAATAGAAGTGGGCCAGGAAGTTGAATGTGCTGTCTGCGGTGCTGAATTGAAAATTCAGGCTTTAGAACCGGAAATTAAGGCTGCCCGGTTCATAAATGATCCAGCGACAGAAATCTACCGCAGGGCAGATAATTTTGCCCGGTTGAGAGGCTATACGTTTAACGAAGACAAGGAAATGGTTTTAGAAGGCCTGGTGGACAAAAATAATATGTACGGTGATTTTTATTGTCCCTGCCGTTTTGAAAATATTCCTGAAAACATTTGTCCTTGCCTGGAAACTAGGATGAATGAAGTACGCAAGGCTGGTCATTGTTACTGAAACCTTTTTCATCTTAAAAAGTGAGTTTCACTTAAACCCTAAGCTTAATAAACCTTTAATGTTGCTATATGTACGTTACTGGCAAAAGAATCCGGCATTTACTCTGCTGGATTCTTTTTTATGGTTTTATGTCAATAACTGCTTTTCTAAATGTTCGGCCATTTCTAAAGGTGCAATTACCTGGCGATGGATCACTGCCTTGTTTTCAAGCTCAGCTAAATTTTTTGGTACTGGTATTCCCGTTTTTTGAGAAAGGGTTTTCATCAGTTCGAGTTCACTTATATCCATAAAGTCACTACTGTTGTATAACGCTTTGCTAGTGCTTCCGGTGAATTTAAAGGGGCTGGCTGTAGATAATATAATTGAGGGGTGGTCACTGTTTTCTTGTGCCAGGTATTTACCCAATACATTTTTGCCCACAGCACTGTGAGGATCAAGTAAATAGTTATTGGACCGGTAAGTATCAGCGATAGTAGCTAGAGTTTCTTGATCATCAGCATAATCTGACCAAAACATTTCCTGGAGCTTGCTCAACGTTTCTTTATCCAAACGATAAAGGCCCTCTTTAGACAACTGATCCATCCAGTTTTTGATTTGATCGGGGTCATGGCCATTTAATTCAAATAATAGCCTTTCCAGGTTGCTGGAGACCAGGATATCCATGGAAGGAGAAAGGCTGTTATAAAAAGGGCGGTTTTTATTATACTGACCACTGTTGATAAAATCGGAAAGAACGTTGTTTCGATTAGCGGCACAGACCAGGCGGTTGATTGGTAACCCTAAGCGGTGAGCATAATAACCGGCTAAAATATTGCCAAAATTACCGGTGGGCACTACAAAATTTATGGCTTTACCAGCCTGTATATGACCACGTGATACTAATTCTCCGTAAGCGTAAAAATAATAAACAATTTGTGGCAATAACCGTCCCCAGTTGATCGAGTTGGCCGATGTAAGCCTGTAACCTTCATTTGCCAGTTTGGCATTAATAACTTTATTATTAAAAATTTGTTTGACGCCTGCCTGTGTATCGTCAAAATTGCCCTGCACGGCGATAACATGAACATTTAAACCTTCTTGCGTGGTCATTTGTAATTTTTGGATTTCGCTAACCCCTTTTTCCGGAAAATAAACTATTATTATTACCCCTTTAACATCACGAAAGCCTTCTAAAGCAGATTTGCCCGTATCGCCTGAAGTTGCAGTTAAAATAACAATGTCTCGATCATCCCCGCTTTTAAGGGCGGCAGTGGTTAAAAGGTGTGGCAAAACTTGCAGGGCAATGTCTTTAAAAGCAGAGGTGGGTCCGTGCCAAAGCTCTAAGCAGTATGTTTGCTCTGAAATTTGGGATAAGGGAGTAATTGCCTGATGTTCAAAAGTTTTTTCATTGTAAGCTGCATCTATCGCAGATTTTATTTCTGGTATGCTGAAATCTCCTAAAAATTGAGAGAAAATATTAACTGCCAGTTCATTATAATTGCCGGTAAGAAGCTTTTTATTAAAGAGTTTATTTATCGTTCCTGCTGGTACAAAAAGCCCGCCGTCATGAGCCAGACCTTTTAAAATCGCATTAGAAGCTGTACTAATATTATCTATATCCCGGGTGCTATAATAGAGCATTTTATCTTGTCCTTTCATAGTCATGTTATATGTTAAGCTTACCGCCTCTCTTTAAATAAATTCTACTATTTTACCTTTAATTCCTTTACAGTATGTTTAACCAGGGTTTGCAGCTCTTGACAAAAAACTGGTAAAAGGGTATTTTCAGGACACAACTAAACGCTTTCTTCATGAAATAAATCTCAGTAACTTTTAAGGAGTGTGATTCTAAATTGAAATACCTGGTTATTGTCGGAGATGGAATGGGCGACTATCCCCTGGATGATCTGGATCATAAAACAGTCCTGCAACATGCTAAAACACCTAATTTTGATGCTCTAGCTGCAAAGGGCGAACTTGGTTTGGCCCGGACTATCCCTGATCAATTGCCCCCGGGAAGTGATACTGCTAAT
>PWMM01000093.1 GCA_003558195.1 Syntrophomonadaceae bacterium | reverse complement strand
TTTCTGTCTTTTCTGAGACTGCTATTAATGAAAAATCTTTTTTGATGCGCATCTCAAACGGATCTGTGGGTGGAAAGGGTAGAGGCATTGCATTCACAGAATCTATCTTGCAAAAAAAAGAATTTAAGGATTTATTATCTGATATTGATGTGACAATTCCGAAAACAATAATTGTCGGTACAGACGAGTTTGAAAACTTTTTAGAACAACTCGATTATTCTGCTATCAGCTTAGACGATAGCAATTATCCAAAAATGAGAAAGATCTTTGCCGACTGTGAATTGTCCTCGCTCTTAAGCCAAAGGCTTGCAAAAATGCTGGTTAATTTAAAAGGGCCAATTGCAGTTAGAAGTTCCGGTCTCTTTGAAGATAGCCTATCCCAACCATTTTCTGGGATTTATGATACATATTACCTGCCAAACAACCATCCTGATCTAAATATAAGGCTTCAGCAGCTGGAAACTGCAATCAAGATGGTCTATGCATCTGTTTTTTCCCCTTTAGCGCGCAGTTATTTCGATTCAATTAACCACTCTATAGAAGAAGAGAAAATGGCCGTAATAATACAGGAACTTGTTGGACAGGAATACGAGCACTTCTATTATCCACATCTAAGTGGAGTTGCCCAATCTTACAATTACTATCCTTTTTCCCATATGAACCCTGAAGATGGCATAACACTTATTGCAATCGGCCTTGGCAAAAGCATTGTCGATGGTGAATCCTCCTATCGCTTTTGCCCCAAGTATCCAAAAATGAATATGATGACCATTAAAGATTTGCTGGCGAATACCCAGAGACATTTTTATGCTCTTAATTTACATAATAACGATTTCAACCTGATTGAAGGCTCTGATGCCACCCTTGAACGCCTGCCTGTTGAAAGAGCAGAAAAGCATGGCACCCTCAATTACAGTGCTTCAGTTTATGACGTCCAGGCTAACAACATCAGGCCCGGCTTACACAGCGGTGGCCCAAGAATAATTAATTTTAGTTATATTCTTGAATATAACCAGGTTCCTTTGGCTTCAACAATTACCAGGCTGCTCGACATTATGCGAAGCGCTCTTGGAACACCTGTCGAAATTGAATTTTCAGTTGACCTGACCAGTGATAAAACAGGCAAAGCTACTTTTTATATATTGCAGGTTAAACCGCTGATCAGGAGTGTTGACAGTGCTGTGGTTGACACTTCTCTAGTATCTAAAAATGAGATGCTTCTATATTCCAAAAAAGGTATGGGCAATGGAATAATTGATGGGCTTCGGGATGTTGTATATGTAATCCCAGATAAATTTAACCGCATGGATACAAAAAGTATCGCTAAAGAAATCCATGAAATGAATGCCTCCATGAAAGCTAATAAGACCGGCTATATCTTAATTGGACCGGGACGCTGGGGCTCCAGTGACCCTTATTTGGGCATCCCTGTAGATTGGGCAGCTATAAGCGAGGTTAAGGTAATAGTTGAGGTGGGAACGAAAGATTTTAATGTTGATGCATCCCTGGGAAGTCATTTTTTCCATAACATTACTTCTATGAATATTGGCTATTTTACATTGAGCGGTAAAACTACAGATGAGTTCATCGATTATAACTACCTCAACAACAGCAAGGCAATCAGAGAATACAACTATATCAGGCATGTCAGGCTGCCTGCTCCTGTTATTGTAATCATGGATGGCAGGAAATCAACTTCATTAATCACCAGGGCAGGCGTAAAAATTTAGCCTGAACCGGGCAAGCCTGTTAACATAAACTATTACGGGATCGCAAAAATATTGCTTCCGGGTTTACGCATGATTTCATTATTATGTGCTTTAAACGTTTTTAACCCTTATCGGAACCTAATTTTCATAACTGCTTTTTTTTAAAAAGACTATAAAGATATTCTTCGGGCAGATTATCCCTCGAACGTTCTTGCTTCTCCTGGTCAGTCATTAACAATCAGAAGTAAAAAACCCTTATAGAATAAGGGTTTTTCGTGGAGCCGGCAAGAGGACTTGAACCCCCAACCTGCTGATTACGATTCAGCTGCTCTACCAATTGAGCTATGCCGGCCAATAGCAAGATAATTATAGCTTAAATCAATTACCTGATCAACTGATTCAAAAATTCCCTGCACTAAAAGAGGGAGTACCATTAATACCTGGTGAATTTTTTCATTGAGACCTCTGCTCCTTTCGGGGAGTCCGGCTACAATACCGTAAAAGGTCTCTTTCTATTTCCAACCTGATATACCTACCTTAAACCTACTTAAAGTTAACACCACCCCTGCTTTTATCATCAGTCGATTACATGGCGGAACCATTGCTTAACTTTTAAAAGGACACAATAAAAAACCACCAGATGAACAGATTAGGACCAAGCCAAAATATATTTGTCAACCCCATTTTAGGAATACCAGTTTAATATAAAGTATTAATTTCCCTTACCCTACAAGCTCTAGATCGCCCCAAGCAGCTACTTTATCCTGGAAAATCAACAAGGCGCCGGTTAAACCTTCTATTGTTTGAGCATACTCTAGAACCGGTTCCAGGTCGCTGACTCCTTTTACCCTGTTACCAAGGGCCGTAGCCGCAGCGTCGGCAAGAGGTACCGAAGGTGATACTGCCACAGCTGCATCGGCCTTGCCAAAACTTAAAGAGGGACCAACTGTCCCAGAAGAGGTGCAAATGCCAAGCGGCGTTTGCTCAGGTTTAACTTTGATGGCAATTTTGCCGCTTAGAGGTGAATTTCCGGCATATATACCGACGTTCAAAGGGTTTACAGCTTTTATAAAAACATCGCCGCCGTTTTCAACAACAACTTCTTCTGAAATATCACAAAGGTGCATACCTATAACCTCAGCAATTGCACCCGCTACGGCGGCCATCGGACCCACACCGAGCCGGTTAGCTGCTAGAGCCATAAGCTTAAACAAGGCTGGTACGTTTTCTCCTGTTATGCAAGGTTCGAGTGTTTTTTTTAAATAAGGTCTTTTTGCCAGGTATGCTTCCAGGATACCTCGCTGGTTAAACAGCAGCTGTTCAATTTTACCTGGCAGAGTGTCGCTATATGCAGCATTGCTTACAGCAATCCAAAGATCACTTTCTTTGACTTTCACTGTAAAAGAATTCAGCCTTAATCCACCGGCTGCATTACGGTAAATTCTGACGCTATTCATTTTGAGTTGGTATTTTCCACCAGGGTTTCCATGGCCCTGGCGGGACAAGCACGAAGGCATAGTTCACATACCACGCATTTGTATTCATCAAAACTTACTGTCATTTCCGGGCGCGTAAATGCCAGGGCTTCTGTTGGACATATAACGGTGCAGGCTCCACAATGGGTGCAGCGATCTGAGCGCCATATTATTTGCTGCTCCAGGCCCATAATATGCAAACCCTGATCCTTTAACCACTCTATAGCGCGCTGATAGTCCAGCTCGCTACCGCTGAGCTCCATCATCAAACGCCCTTCCTTTTTCGGGTTTATGTCAGCTCTTAAAATATTGACCATCAAATCAAAATCTTTGATAAGATGATATATCGTTGGCTGCTCAACTACATGCGGTGGATAGCGAAGCACAATTTTTTGTTTTATCATGTTTGAACCTATCCTTTCTCAGGATCTTTTTGAGGTAAAGCGTTTAATTTAATTCCAGCTTCTACAGAAGGCAGGTAAGCTGAAGGAGCGGTCAGGGTAAACTCTCCGGCTTCAATCCAACTTTTAAGTGTGCCGGCAATTTCACGAGCGCCAGCATAGCTTGATAAAGAAGCAGTCGGGACAACTTGACCATTTATATCAATAGACCCGCTTTTCAGGTCAGCATAAGAAACCAGGGTTAGCTCAGTGCCTTCTTTATAAGGGTAACCACGATTATAATCAATAACGGGAGCAAACAGATCTTCATCTCGCACCGAACAGTAACGCATTATTTCTTCATTTAAAATAGGGATAGGAATACCCATTCCAACCTGTAGCGTTGCACCATAACCTAAAAAGCTTAGTCCTCTAAGCCAGCGTGCATTCATCTGCTTTAAATCGCCTATTAATGCCAGTGTTGCTCCAGGATAAACCGGGGTTTCATTGTCGGCTCTTTTTGCAGATGGGTTATGCTGAGTACCGTGCCAGGAAACATAGCCAATTCCACCACCTAAGAAAATCCTGGTCCCAATACCAATCGTTTTTAATAAAGGATCATTGAACAACGGGCTTAACTGTCCGGCTGAACTATAGTTGGCATTACCCATGTTCATTTTAAGAACACCCATATAGGTGTAAATAGTTTTTGAGCCCAGGTTGACTGCAACATTATAGTTTTGATAAGCGTTCCTTGGGTTATATAAAGTCGCCTCATTAA
>PWMM01000245.1 GCA_003558195.1 Syntrophomonadaceae bacterium | reverse complement strand
TATCAAGGTAAACCGGAGAGTATCAGCTCCATAGTTTTCTATTACATCCAGGGGATCTATTCCGTTACCCATGGATTTACTCATTTTGCGTCCCAGGGCATCCCGGACCAGGCCGGTTATATATACCGTCCGGAAAGGAACATCTTTCATGAAAGCAAGGCCCATAAACATCATACGGGCTACCCAAAAGAAAATAATATCATACCCTGTTACCAGCACACTGGTGGGATAAAAATGTTCAAGATCCTTTGTCTTTTCGGGCCAGCCCAGCGTTGAAAATGGCCATAGTGCGGAACTAAACCAGGTGTCCAGTACATCGGGATCCTGTTGAAGATCGCTGCTGCCACAAGAAGGACAACTGGTCGGATCTACATAATCGACTATCAGTTCACCACACTTACAATACCAGGCCGGAATACGGTGTCCCCACCAGATCTGTCTTGAAATACACCAATCACGAATGTTTTCCAACCAGTCATTGTAGATACGGGTGAAACGGTGAGGAACAAAACCGGTATTCTCTTCTTCTACCGCTTGCAAAGCCGGTTCAGCCAGGGGCTTCATTTTAACAAACCACTGCCGGGAAATTAGCGGCTCTACTACAGTGTTGCAGCGCTGGCAGTGCCCAACAGAGTGCTCGTAATCCTCTATTTTTTCAATTAACCCCAGGGCTTTTAAATCTTCTACAACTTGATTGCGGCAATCAAAACGATCCATTCCTTCATAAGGGCCCGCTGCAGAGGTCATCTTAGCATCTTCACCGATGACCATAATTACATCAAGGTTATGGCGTTGTCCAATGGCAAAATCATTGGGATCATGTCCCGGTGTAACTTTAACAGCACCGCTCCCAAATTCAGGATCAACAAAGCTGTCGGCTACTATGGGAATTTCCCTGTTGAGCAAAGGCAAGGTTACTTTCTTTCCTACCAGTTCCTGGTAACGTTGATCATCAGGATGCACAGCAACAGCTGTATCACCGAGCATAGACTCAGGGCGGGTGGTGGCTACAATAATTTCTTTTCCCCCTTCGGAAAGGGGGTACTTAATGTGGGTTATCTTAGCAGTATCATTTTCATGTTCCACTTCAATATCAGAAAGGGCCGTAGAGCAGCGTGAACACCAGTTAATCATATAATCTCCGCGATATATCAGGCCCTGGCGAAACAGATCCACAAATACTTTTCGTACCGCACGGGAACAACCTTCATCCATTGTAAAACGCTCCCTGGACCAGTCACAGGAGCAACCTAAACGGTGGAGTTGCCCGGTAATCCTCTTATGATAAGTGTCCTTCCAGGCCCAAACCCGTTCTAAAAATTTCTCACGTCCCAGCTCACGGCTATCGATTCCTTCTTCCGCCAGGTGTTTTTCAACAACGTTTTGGGTGGCAATCCCAGCATGATCACAACCGGGAAGCCAAAGAGTATCATATCCCTGCATCCTGCGCCTTCGAATCAGAACATCTTGAACAGTATTATTCAAAGCATGGCCCATATGTAAGGATCCGGTAACATTAGGTGGTGGAATAACTATACTAAAAGGGGTCAGGCTGGAATCTCCGGAAGCACGAAAGAAGTTTCCTTCCAGCCAAAATTGATATCTTTCTTTTTCCACAGCATCAGGATCATAAACCGGCGGTAGCATATTTTCAACCATCAGATCACCCCAAGTTATTTGACAATTAGTTACGATGATCACATTGTGATCTTTGCAAGTTATAGAGCTTTATTAAAGCTTTATAAATATTATTATTATAATCCATGAAAGTCAATCTTGACAAAGCATGAAGCTTTACATTCAAGCAAATTTTGATAAATTTGAAGATTTCAAGGTTTGCTCAGATAGATAATATTTCTCATCTTCAGTTTGCCGGATTATAGACAGTTGAATCATTGAATCAAAAATATAAGGCTTGTAATCACGCATTTTAAAAAGCCCATCTGTAAACTTGGTTTCAGCAGAACTTTTCAATCCCAGTTCAGATTTAGCTTTAGCATTAACCGGGTCCAGAGCATTTTGCTCCCTAAAGGCTTTTATTACCTGCCTGATCGCACGATCCATAAAAAAACGCATCAAAAAAGCACCTACTGCAAACATAGCAGCTACTAGTAAAAGAAAAATCAGGTACTGCAAGTTGAAATATCACCTCTCTATGGTATTATTGATAGTTATCTTATTTAAAACCAAATACACACAGACTATTCGAAAGACATTGAATAATACAACAGGGCTTTAATGTTCATTACAAAACAATAGTGCTTTAAATTGAAATATAGGTTGATTAATAAATATGAGCAAACATGACTACATAGAATAGTTTGCCGATATTCTGCTTTAAAACCAACCGACACAAGGAAAGTTTAAAGTTTTACTTAAACCAAAACACCCATCGCAATACAAAAAAACACGATGAGTGCTGAGAGTTTTTAAAACATTTAGTACATCAAGCATTAGCCCTTGATGAATCTTTTTCAGCACGGTCAGTTAACAGACATTTGTTATGACACGGCATCTATTGTATATTAATAACCCTGGATGTTTCAAAAACAAACCGGGCTGGATATATTTATAAAGCAGAGGATCATAAAAAACAGTCTAAACTATTTATTAAGCAAGTTTTACTGGGAGTTTTGAATTGTTTCTTCCTTATTTTGCCCGGATCCATGCTTGTACAAACTGTACCCCAGGTCAAAAGCCTTTTGATTAAGCTCCCCGCTTCCTTTAGGAGCTAATTCAAAAATACTTTCCCGAAATATTTCTCTATCTATTATATTTGTTGAAGCATTGAGAACCCCTAAGGCCAGCATATTGGCTACCACTTCTTTACCAATTTCCTCTTTAGCCATCCTTGTGATCGGGTAGCTCTTAACCTTATATTCGTCCCTAAAGGGTCCGCTGACAAAAGTAGAATCAACTATTACTACACATTCCCCGATTTTTTTAATCCTGGGTAAATATTTAGTAAATGATGCCTGGTTTAAGCAAAGCAAAATTGTTGGATTGACTACTTTGGGATATTCAATTGTATCAATATCAATAATTACCCCGGCCATACTGGCCCCTCCACGAGCTTCCGGCCCATAAGACTGAGTTTGAACGACATTTTTATTATCATTAACCGCAGCTTGTGCCAGAACTATGGAGGCCAAAATCAACCCCTGTCCGCCAGCGCCGGTCAGTAATATCTCTTGCCTGTTTCCCAACTAAATTCCCTCCGCTTTTAGCCGTTATCCCTTACAGGAATACTTTTCCCTATAGACTTGTAGTATTCAGAAGCATACTCAGGAACATCTTCATCAAACAGTACACCGGTAATAGTTTTGCCTTCCAGCTCAGACTGTTCCTTCCTCGAAGCACGTTCAATAGAGATGCTGTTTTCTTTCATCTCTTTCAACATATCGACCGGGCCACCCAGCTTATTTCTCCTGCCATAAGCTATAGGACAAGGTGAAAGAGCCTCGACTACAGAAAAACCTTTATGATTTGCAGCCCTTGCTATAAGTTGCTCTAACTGGCGTGGTTGAGCAGCATTTCCCCGGGCTCCAAAAGTCGCACCGGCTCCCCTGGCCAGCTCCAGGAGCTTAAATTCCCTCTCCAGAGTTCCCCGGGGAGCTGTTGTTGCCTTTTTACCACCAGGGGTTAGAGGAGAATGCTGTCCCCCTGTCATTCCATATATATGATTATTAACTACGATAGCATTTAGATCAATATTCCTTCTGGCAGAATGTATGAAATGATTGCCTCCTATGGCACTACAATCACCGTCACCCATTATAACATATATTATTAGCTCTGGTCTGGCCATTTTTAAACCAGTCGCAAAAGCCAGGGCCCGGCCATGGGTGGTATGCAAAGTATTAAAATTCAAATAACCAGCAGCCCTAGAAGAACAGCCTATGCCGGATACAATAACCACGTCACGCTGGTCAAAGTCAGCCCTTTCGATAGCCCTGACCAGGGCAGCAGTAACTATGCCATTTCCGCAACCCGGACACCATATATGAGGCAGTTTTTTTGTTCTTAAAAAATCTTTCGTTAAATGATCTATGCTAGCCACCTTCCTATCATTTCAGAAATTTGATCTGGACTGATCATCTCACCATCATAGCGGTTTAAAGGAACCACTTCGGCTTCATCTTTGACATGCCGTTCCACTTCACCAACAATCTGGCCCATGTTCATTTCAGGAACAATAATTACATCCGCTTTCCTTGCTACTTCTTTTACTTCTTTGTCAGGAAAGGGCCAGAGTGTCTGCAAACTGAGCAATCCAACCGGCATCCGGTTATTCCAATATGCTTTTTTTACTACAGCACGAGCCGATCGCACAGTGCAACCATAAGTAATAATTACAACCCTTGGTTCTTTATGACCGATATAATTTGTTAAAATAACTTCATCACGATACTTCATTAATTTTTCATGAATTCTCTCTAAAGAACGCTCAACCTGAGGCGGATCACCGGTAGGAAACCCATACTGGTCATGAAATAAGCCTGTTACATGGTAATAATGACCAAAACCAAAAGGAACCAGAGGAGCAAGTCCTTTATCATCATAAGGCTTCCAGTCAGCCGGAACTTTATCGCTGGCTTTTTCCACCATCAGCTTACTGTCTTTAGGGATTGTGACTTTTTCTCTCATGTGGCCAACTACTTCATCAAGCAGTAAAATAACCGGCTGTCTCAATTTTTGACTTAAATTTACAGCAGCTATGGTGAGGTAGTAAGTTTCATATACAGAAGCGGGAGAAAAAACAATAACAGGGTGATCACCATGAGTGCCCCACCTGGCCTGCATGACATCTCCCTGAGAAGGAGCAGTTGGAACCCCGGTACTTGGCCCCATGCGTTGAACATTCACTATCACGCAAGGTATTTCAGCCATAATTGCATAACCGATATTTTCCTGTTTTAGAGAAAAACCGGGACCACTGGTAGCAGTAAGGGCCCTCATTCCACCAATAGAAGCTCCTATAACAGCCGCCATACTGGCTATTTCATCTTCCATCTGAATAAAAACGCCTCCTAAATCAGGCAGCCTGACCGCCATTTTTTCAGCCACCTCAGTAGAAGGAGTTATTGGATACCCGGCATAAAAACGAACTCCTGCACTGATTGCTCCTTCAGCACAGGCTTCATTCCCTTGCATTAAAACCGGTTTCGTCTCCGGCATGTGCTGAAAGCCTCCTCTTGATTAACGAAATTGCAAAATCTGGGCAAAAAGTTTCACAGATCCCACACTTAGAGCATTTAGCTACATCTTTTTGAGCTTTATTCTCTTTATCCAAAAAAAGAGCTTCCTTTGGACAGAAAGCTACACAAACACCGCATCCTTTACACCACTCACTTTTGATAATGAGTTCTGAAGATAAATCATCCTTGTTATACTGCAGCAAAAACTTATTTCCTCCTTTTAAACAAAACCTGTCTCTTGCCTTAAACAATAAGCAATCTTTAAAGTAAACTTTCCTCATGCCGGGATTACATTAATTAGCTGATAATATTCTCATATGGTAATCATACTTATACCTAACTTATAGTTATCTGAAATAATAAGCAAATCCCCAGTTGGAGCAGGGGCGAGCCTTAAGCCCTCCCCTGCTTCAAATAACCATTTATTGTTCACAGTTCCTTAGTTTTATTCCTTTAAGCTTACTTTTTTACACATACATACCATTATGCAGCCAGCCTCGATACTGCATGGCTTCGGCTAGCCGGTTAATAGAATACATATAGGCACCGGTCCGCATGTCGGAATCGATACATCTTTCACAGTAATAATTATAAACACTGTTAAAAGCACTGACCATTTTATCTTCCAGGTGCTTGTTAACAGTATTCAGATCCCAGCTAAAACCGTAATTATTCTGAACCCATTCGAAATAGGAAACCGTAACTCCACCACTGTTGGATAGGATATCAGGAACTACCAGGACCTTCTTTTCCTTAAGTATTTTGTCTGCATCCGGAGTGGTCGGGCCGTTTGCCGCTTCCACTATGACTTTTGCCTTAATGGAATCAGCGTTACTACCAGTTATCTGGTTTTCCAGGGCAGCAGGAATTAGAATATCACATTCCAGGGTTAAAAGTTCTTCGTTATTGATCGCTTCAGCACCAGGAAAGTCTTTTACATATCCTGTTTCCTTAACATGAGCAATCAGCTTATCAATATCAATTCCATCTTTGTTATAAAGAGCGCCGCTAATATCGCCTACCCCTATAATCGGGCATCCTTCTTCAGAAAATAATTTAGCTGCATTACTGCCCACGTTACCAAAACCTTGAATGACTATCCTGCTCTTCTGAAGAGGAATTTTATAAGCCCTGGCCGCTTCCCTGGTTACAAAAAAACAACCGCGTCCTGTTGCTTCATTCCTGCCGACACAACCACCCACAGCCAGAGGCTTTCCTGTAACCACACCAAATGAAGGTTCACGTACATTAGCACTATATTCATCGGCAATCCAAGCCATTACCTGGGCATCGGTAAAAAGGTCCGGGGCTGGAATATCGACTTCAGGGCCAAGGATGGAACCAAGAGATCTCACATAACTTCTGGTCAGACGCTCCCGTTCTCTAACACTCATCTTTAAAGGATCACAAACAACTGCTCCCTTACCTCCCCCAAAAGGCACTCCAACCAGGGAACATTTCAAAGTCATCCACATTGAGAGAGCCTTGAGACTATCTGCTGTTACATTCCAGTGATACCTGAGGCCACCTTTAAATGGGCCATAAACGTTATTATGCTGGGAGCGATAACCAGTAAATACCCTTGTCGAGCCATCATCCATTTCTACAGGGATGGCAACTTCAACGAAACGCATGGGAGTTTTAAGGTGTTCATAAACATCAGGAGAGAGCTCTGCAAATTCTATAGCTTGCTTAATCATACCAAGGGTTGAATTTAGAATATTTTATTCCTTCTTTACCTTATTTACTTCTGACAACATTAATTATCCTCCTTGTGGTTTGCTTAATGGTTAATCAAGTTAAAACTCATTTCTGAAACCCTAAGATAACTGACTATATTTCTTCCTCCTTTCAACGCTTTGATTATTTATAATTATTTATTTTTTACAAAATACTTTTCACATGCTTTAAATTTTTTCACCCCTGCCAATTAAAAGGCAAAATTTTTTTATTTATTATCCGGTCATTTATGCTTACCAAAAACTTTCTTCATCCTAAATTACAGTACCTGTAAAGAAAAAATAATCTGCCTGTAATATTGCTGTAACCTTTAGCTCTTATAATTGAATGTGAGTTGACCCCCTCTTTTTATATATATCCTTTAGCGCAGTTGAATAAACTGCGCTTTTTTCTATCATCCTTTTGCTATAAACCACTGTAATATTTACGCAACCGATTAATCTCCTTAAGATCTTTATTCGAAAAGCTCCAGAGAACTTACTTGTACGTAAAAAAAACTTTGTACGTAAAAAAACTTTGCGTTAGTCTACTATAACAAACCAGATCAAATGTAAACCTCAAAAATGGGCCCAGGTTGACAATATGCCTGAAACCCGATACTATTTTAACAAATATTTTCATTTGGGGATAGTATGAAAAAAAATGTTTTAGATTTTTTGCAAGATAATAAAGGGAGTTTTATTTCAGGGACCTATATCAGTGATAAAATGGGCATCAGCCGGGCAGCAGTATGGAAGCAAATCCGCCAATTGCGCCAGGTGGGCTACAGCATCATAGCCCGGCCAAATTATGGTTACTGTCTGGAAAAAGAACCTGACCTTTTAAACAGCACACTTCTAAGTAATCAGCTCATAAATTATTACAAGGTGCTCGATTCAACCAACCTCGCTGCCCGCCACCTGGCAGAACAAGGTTGCCCTACATATACTACCGTGATAGCAGAAGAACAGCTTAAAGGTAGAGGACGGCGAGGGCGAAGCTGGTTTTCTCCTTCAAACAGTGGACTGTGGTTTTCCATAGTCCTGCGCCCGGAAATGATCAGCCCAGCTACTGCTGCTCCTATTACCCTGGTTACTGCTGCGGCCCTGGCCTCCAGTTTAAAAAAGTACTATGAACTGGCCATCAAAATTAAGTGGCCTAATGATCTATTGATCGGCCGTAAAAAATTCGGAGGCATCCTCAGTGAGATTAAGGGTGAACCGGACCGGGTTGAATACCTGGTAATAGGAACCGGGTTAAACATAAATCAAAGATCCAGTGATTTTCCACCTGACTTGCAAGATAAAGCCACCTCGCTGTTGGTTGAAAGCGGACGGTTTTTCAAACGGACAGAACTTTTTTTGTCACTGTGGCGTGATCTTTGCCAGGCTTATGATATTTTTTTTAGAGAAGGATTTGCTCCCTTTCACGGTAAACTGCTAACCTTTAATAATTTTATCGACCAAAATGTTTCAATTTCCTGGCCTGGTGGTTCTGTTAAAGGCCTGGTTTTAGATCTGGATCAAGACGGAGCTTTAATTATCAAAGACAGTCAGGGAGATTTAAAAAAAATAAATTATGGCGAAATCAACTAAGGTTCAAGATAAACATAATCATTCACTACCGCTTAGCAAATTAACCATGAGCGCCCTTTTTACAGCCCTCATAGCTGTATTAGCACAATTAGCCATACCGGTACCATTTAGCCCAGCCCCTTTCACCGGCCAGGTTTTGGGTGTGTTTTTGGCCGGAAGTATGCTCGGGAAAAGAGCCGGCTTATTATCAATTACAGCTTATTTACTCCTGGGGGCAGCCGGGGCACCGGTCTTTTCGCTGGCCAGAGGCGGAGTTCATATGCTAACTGGCCCCAGCGGTGGATACCTGTGGGGCTTTCTTCCGGCTGTTTTTATTATCGGCCTATTTACAGAAAAATATGTCCGCTCCAGCCTGGTTTACAATACTTTTTATATGCTGGCAGCCTTAATAATAATCTATGCATGTGGTGCTTTACAGCTTGGGTTGATCATGGGTTACAGCCCTTACCAGGCTATTATTGTGGGTGTAGTTCCATTTATACCATTGGATTTAATTAAAGTATTCCTGGCTGCAAATTTAAGCCTGCAACTTAAAAGAAAAGTGAGTCTTAATTATGCCAGTACTTTTCTATGATCGAGGCAAGTGTTAAATAATGTCTTTATTATATGACTGCATCACTGGCCAGCAGGGCTGCTCCAAGGGCTCCAACAATTTGCGGTTCTTGAGGAACAATCAAATTTATATTTAGTTTTTCATTAAGGGCTTTAACTACTGCTCCATTTTTAGCCACCCCACCTGTAATCATCACCTTTTCTTCCAAACCAACCCGGCGTACCAGGCCGGAGGTCCGGTCAGCTACTGCATGATGCAAACCACAGGCAATATCTTCTCTCGGCAAACCACGGGCAATAAGAGAAACTACTTCCGACTCAGCAAAAACGGTACACATACTGCTAATCGATACTGCTTCCTTAGCCTGGCTGCTTAATGCAGCCAGGTCTTTCAACTCAACTTCCAGGGCCTGGGCCATTACCTCAAGAAACCGGCCCGTGCCGGCAGCGCATTTATCATTCATGGCAAAATCTAAAACCTTGCCTTTGCCATCCATGAGAATCACCTTGCTGTCCTGGCCACCGATATCAATTACAGTCCTTACCGTAGAATCAAGGAAATATGCTCCCCTTCCGTGACAGGTGATCTCGGTAATCCTTTTATCAGCAAATTCCACACTGATGCGACCGTAGCCGGTAGCGACAATATACTTTAAACCAGATCTTTTTATGCCGGATTCATCAAGAGCTTTTTGTAGGGCTTTTTCCGCTGCCTTGATACTGTTCGCTCCTGTGGGTAAAATCACGGCACTTAAAATCTTACCCTGTTCTAAAATCACAACTTCAGCAGTCAGTGATCCTACGTCTATACCCGCAACCGCCACTTTAAAATCCCTCCAAAGCTGCTAATTACTTACTGTGGCAAAAAACTGCCAATCGTTTTCCATAGCTGTTCCCGGCCATCCCCGGTCCGGGCTGAAAAAGGAATTAGCAGCTCTTCTTTAAACAAGGCCAGTGCCGATCTAATTAACCTGACTTGACGAGCCAGGGCTCCCCGGGAGAGCTTATCAGATTTAGTAATAACCGTCACTCTCGGTATACTATGCATACGCAGCCACTGGGCCATCAATTTATCATCTTCTGTCGGTTCATGACGACAATCAATGAGGTGTACGCAACCGTAAAGATTGCTTCTTAATTCTAAGTATTCCTCAATAATAGGAGCCCACCGTTGCCGCTCTTTCTTCGATACTTTGGCATAGCCATAGCCAGGCAGATCTACAAAACACATTTTTTCGTTTACCAGGTAAAAATAAAGGCCCCTGGTTTTCCCCGGTGTAGAGCTGGTCCGGGCCATGTTCTTACGATTTATTAGCTTATTAATTAAAGATGATTTACCCACATTGGACCGACCCAGGAAGGATATCTCCGGCACATCCCAATCCGGGAAATCTTTAATATTGTAAGCAGCAGCTTTTAGATCTACCTGCTTTATTTTCAAATTTTCACCTTTTCACAATCTCTAATGACGAATCGATGAATCACGGTTTTCATCCGGAAGGTTCAAATCCTCTTTCTTAGTACTATTATCTGCAACTTCTTTTTCTATTCCTACAACTCTTTCAGCCAGGGCCATTTCTAAGACTTGGTCCATATGCTCCACTAACTTAACCTCAACCTTACGCTTGACATTAAGCGGTATATCAGTTAAATCCCTCCGATTTTCTGCCGGCATAAGTATATACTTAATTCCGGCCCGGTGGGCTGCTAACATTTTTTCTTTTACTCCTCCAACTGGCAATACCCTACCCCGCAGGGTGATCTCACCGGTCATAGTCACATCATTTCTGATTGGAATACGGGTAAAAGCCGAGGCGAGCGCACTGGCCATAGCAATTCCTGCTGAAGGCCCATCTTTAGGGATCGCTCCTTCGGGCACATGAATATGAATATCAACTTCTTCATAAAAGTTCTCCTCTAAACCAAGTTCATTGGCTCTTGAGCGAATATAACTCATAGCTGCTTTAGCAGATTCCTGCATGACTTCTCCCAGTTTTCCGGTCAGGGTCATTTTACCTTTACCTTTCATCAAGGTTACTTCAATAGAAAGCAGATCACCTCCGCTTTCAGTCCAGGCTAAACCAGTAGCTACTCCAACCTCGTTGCTTTTTTCTGCCACCCCATAGCGATAGCGTGGAATACCCAGGTATTTTTGCAGGTTGTTGTTGGTAAGCTTAACCCTTTTTTTCTGATCCTTTACTACCTCTTTTGCCACTTTACGGCAGATTGCAGAAATATTCCTTTCCAGGTTGCGCACTCCTGCTTCCCTGGTATATTCTCTGATAATTCGCCGGACCGAACCTTCCGAAAGCTTCAGGTTATTATCTTTCAATCCATTTTCTTTTAACTGTTTCGGGATCAGGTACTGACGGGCTATCTCCACCTTGTCTTCCTCTGTATAGCCTGGAATATGGATTAATTCCATTCGGTCCAATAGGGGTTGAGGAATATTAAAAGAAGTATTGCCGGTAGTGATAAACATAACCTGGGAAAGGTCAAAGGGTAATTCAATGTAGTGATCACTGAAAGCATTATTCTGTTCAGGATCAAGCACCTCCAGTAAAGCTGAAGAAGGATCTCCCCTGAAATCAGTTGACATTTTGTCAATCTCATCCATTAAGAATACCGGGTTCTTTGATTTAGCTTCATGCATGCCTCTGATAATCCTACCTGGCAAAGCTCCTATATAGGTACGACGATGTCCCCTGACTTCTGCTTCGTCACGCACACCACCCAATGAAATGCGCACAAAGTTTCGTTCTAAAGCCCTGGCAACAGATTTAGCCAGTGATGTTTTCCCTACGCCTGGAGGACCGATCAAGCATAGGATGGGTCCTTTTAGCTTTTTAGCCAGCTGGCGGACTGCCAGGTATTCAACGATTCTTTCTTTAACTTTTTGTAGACCATAGTGATCTTCATCCAGTATTTGCTCAGCCCCGCTTAAATCAAGGCGATCCTTGGTTTCTTTAGACCACGGCAATTCTAAAAGCCAATCTAAATAGGTCCTAATAACAGTTCCTTCCGCTGCAGCCGGAGGCATTTTTTCTAGACGATCTACTTCCTTTAAGGCTTTTTCCTCTACTTCTTCGGGTAATTGGGCCTCAGCAATTTTCTCTCGATATTCTTCAGCTTCAGCTCCTCTTTCATCTTTTTCTCCCAGCTCTTTTTGAATTGCCTTCATCTGTTCGCGCAAATAGTATTCCTTCTGAGTTTTTTCCATCTGTTTACGGACTCTAAAATTAATCCTTTGTTCTATTTCCTGGATCTCAATTTCATTGCTCAAAATTTCATTCAATTTTTCCAGGCGATCTTTTAATACTATGGCTTCAAGCAACTTTTGTCTTTGTTCAATCTTGGTACTCAGATGGGAAGCAACTACATCTGCAAAGCGCCCCGGTTCATCAAGATCTGATAAAGAGGAGAGCGCTTCAGGTGGAATCTTGCGGTTTACTTTGGCATATCTTTCGAACTGCTGCAAGACAATACGCATCAGGGCTTCTATTTCAGGATTTTTTTCAATTTCATCGTAGATGATTTCAGCATCTGCTTCAAAAAATTGTTCCTCGGTATATAATTGATTGATTTGCGCCCTGTTTAAACCCTCAACTAGTACCCGGATAGTGCCGCCCGGTAATTTGATCATTTGCTTTACTTCAGCCAGGGTACCTATATGATGAAGATCATTAACTTCTGGTTCAGAAATCTTGGCTTCTTTTTGAGTAATCAATAAAATTCGGTTATCATTCATCATCGATCTTTCCAGGGCTGAAACCGATCTTTCCCGACCTACATCGAGATGCAAAACCATGCTGGGAAAAACCAACACCCCCCTTAGGGGCAGCACCGGTAATCTATCCTGTCCTTTATCTTGACTTGACATAATAAAACCACCTTCTAAAATAAAAAGTTAAAGCGAGAAGCCCACGGTTTCAAAATATTCGCCTCCCGCTTTATAGTTCCTTTAAACAGCCAGGAACAAGTATTGTTCAACTTAAGTTTAACCCTTGGTTTTCTTTTGCTGGTTAAGCGGACTCCTCTTTTTTGTTCCTTTTTTCTGTAGTAACCAGGATTGGAGTATCCCCATTTAAAACTACTTCCCTGGTGATAATACAGCGCTCGACATCATTCCTGGAAGGCAGTTCATACATTACATTGAGCAAAGTTTCTTCCAGGATTGCCCGGAGCCCCCTGGCACCGGTATTCCTGTTCATGGCTTCTTCTGCTATTGCCTGCAAACTATTCTCTTTAAACTCTAAAGTTACCCCGTCTAACTCAAAGATTTTCTGATACTGCTTAATCAAAGCATTGCGCGGTTCTGTTAGGATCCTCACAAATGCTTCTTTATCAAGCGGATCGAGGGTAGCAATAACTGGAATACGACCCACAAATTCCGGAATCAAACCGTATTTAAGAAGATCCTGGGGAAGAATTTGCTTTAAAACTAAGCCCAGGTTCTCATCACGGGGGGTCATCACTTCAGCTCCAAACCCGATCCCTTTATTACCAACCCGGTTTTGAATAATCTTTTCCAATCCGTCAAACGCCCCGCCACATATAAATAAAACGTCTGTAGTATCAATCTGCATAAACTCCTGATGGGGATGCTTTCTGCCGCCCTGGGGTGGCACGCTGGCCACTGTTCCTTCCAGGATCTTTAACAGGGCCTGCTGCACTCCTTCACCAGAAACATCGCGCGTTATAGAGGGATTATCAGTTTTACGGGCCACTTTATCAATTTCATCGATATAGACGATCCCTTTTTCTGCTTTCTCCAAATCATAGTCAGCAGCCTGAATAAGTTTTAAAAGGATGTTCTCCACATCTTCCCCAACATAACCTGCTTCTGTAAGAGAGGTAGCATCGGCAATAGCAAAGGGAACATTCAAAATTCGGGCCAGTGTTTGGGCCAGCAAAGTTTTTCCTACTCCTGTGGGCCCAATTAAAACGATATTACTCTTTTGCAATTCTACATCTTCCACTTTTTGACCCGAGTTAACCCGTTTATAGTGATTATAAACGGCCACGGAAAGACTTTTCTTGGCTGTATCCTGACCTATTACATACTGATCAAGAACTTCATTGATATCCTGTGGTTTAGGAAGTTCTACAAAACCCAAGTCCGTTTCTTCGCCAATTTCTTCATCTATTATTTCATTACACAACTCTATACATTCATCACAAATATAAACACCCGGTCCGGCTACAAGCTTACGAACCTGATCCTGGGTCTTACCACAAAATGAGCACTTGAGCTGTCCCTTTTCTTCACTGAATTTAAACATCGGGAGAAATCACCTCATCTCCACACTTAGAATAGTAGTGCTAGTTTCTGTCAACTAAAATATCGTCAATTAACCCATACTTCTTTGAATCCTCTGCCGACATGAAAAAATCCCGATCGGTATCTCTAGATATAGTTTCTTCCGACTGCCCGGTATGGTGAGACAAAATAGTATTTAAAGTTTCCCTTATTTTTAGTATTTCCCGGGCATGTATATCAATATCAACAGCCTGCCCCTGCGCTCCGCCGGCGGGCTGATGCAGCATAATTCTGGAATGAGGCAAGGCGAAACGTTTGCCTTTTTCACCGGCTGCCAGTAATACAGCACCAAAACTGGCCGCTAACCCAACACAAATTGTTGAGATATTCGGTTTTACATATAACATTGTATCATATATAGCCATCCCGGCATAAACTGAACCACCGGGTGAGTTTATATATAAACTAATATCTTTTTTCGGATCCTCAGATTCCAAAAAAAGCATCTGGGCCACAACCAGGTTGGCCACGTTGTCATCTATGGCACTGCCAAGGAAAATAATCCTGTCTTTTAGCAAACGTGAATAAATATCATAGGCTCTTTCGCCTCGACTGGTTTGTTCAACCACCATGGGTACTAATACACTCATAATTCAATCCTCCTCGTTAAATAGGTCACTACTATAATAACATATAATGCTAATCTTCGGTCTTGTTATTATTTATTTCTGTAAGGCTTGAGTTTTAAGGGCTTTCGCTCTCTAATTTTTTACCCGTTTGATCTTCACTATCGGTTTCCTCACTACTGGTTTGCTCCTTTTTACTTGGAGGCTCTACCATGGTAATTTTGGCATTTTCAACCAGCAGGTCAATAGCTTTACGAATTCTCAATTCTTCCCGGATAGAGGGCAAACGGCCTTGCTTTTCAAGAATACCTTTCAGGCGATCCTTTTCATCGTTATAAGCTTCAGCTATTTCAGTTATCTTAGCATCTAATTCGTTTTCATCAACTGTAAATCCTTCATTTTTGGCAATGGCATCCAGGACCAGGTTAGCCTTAGTCCTTGTCTCCGCTTCTGGCCGGTTTTGTTCTCGTAATTCTTCCTTGGTCTTGCCGGATAATTCAAGGAACTGGTCCAATCCCAAACCTTGCTGACGAAGATAGTTCTCCATATCACCGATCATTCGATCAATCTGCCGTTCAACTAAAACCTCTGGCAAATTCACATTAGAAGCAGCGGTAATCTTTTCGATTAAAGACTCTTCAAGTTTAGTTTTCGACTGGTCTTCAGCATTCTTAAGCATTTTTTCCTTTAAATCGACTTTCATCTCATCTAAAGTTTCCAGTTCACTAACTTCTTTAACAAAGTCATCATTTAATTCAGGCAGCTCTTTTTCTTTGATCTCTTTCATTTTAACCTTGAATAAAGCTTCTTTTCCGGCCAGTTCTTCATTACGATAATCTTCAGGAAAAGTAACAACAACTTCTTTTTCTTCTCCGGGTTTCACCCCAACAAGCTGCTCTTCAAAGCCGGGTACAAAAGAACGTGAGCCCAGCTCAAGAGAGTGATCTTCTGCTTCTCCTCCTTCAAAAACTTCTCCGTTGACATAACCTTTAAAATCTATGGTTACCAGGTCGCCTTCCCGGGCCGGTTCATCTTCCCGGGGCACCAAACGAGCATTTTGCTCTCGCAGTAAATATATGTGATGGTCAACTTGTAAATCATCAATTGTCACTTCTTCCTGCTCAGCCTCGAGCCCCTTGTATTCACCCAGTTCTACTTCAGGCAATACTTCAACCACGGCATTAAACAACAAAGACTTTCCTTCTTCCACCTGGACTAGTTCAAATTCAGGCTGGTTAATGGGATCAATAGCAGCTTCTGCAAGGGCTTTTTCATAAGCAGGTGGCACCAGCTCTTCTAAGGCTTCTTCATGCAAAACCTCAGG
>PWMM01000020.1 GCA_003558195.1 Syntrophomonadaceae bacterium | reverse complement strand
TTTGAAAATTTCAATGCCGAAAAGTATCAGAAAGCCCTGTCTGCTTTACTTGATGATCTGAAACCGGCTGTATTCATGACCGGGCAAACTGCCCAGGGAGTAGATTTTATGCCGGCCCTGGCTGTAGAAAAGAATCTGCCCTATGTTGCAGAAGCGATCGATTTAAACTTTGAAGATGGAACCCTGAAAGCAACCCGGAATCTTTACTCAGGTAAAGTTAATGCCATAGTCTCATTTAAACCTGCTGACACTTATTTGGTTACGATCCGGGAAAGCGCAGTCGAAGCTCCTGAACCAGCCGCTTCCGGTGATGTTGAAAAAATAGAATCTCCTCTTAAAGAAGATATTGCATACCGTAAATTTGTTGAGTATATTGAAGCTGAAGTGGGAGATGTTGATATCACTCAATCAGATATATTAGTTTCAGTTGGACGCGGACTTAAGGAAGATAAAAATTTACCGATTATCGAGGAACTGGCTAAATCAATGAAAGCTGATGTCTCAGGTTCAAGAGCGGCGACTGACGCTGGCTGGATTCCCCATGATCGCCAGGTTGGGACCTCCGGTAAAACAGTTAAACCTAAATTGTATCTGGCCCTTGGTATTTCCGGTGCTTTTCAGCATCTGGCTGGAATGAAAGGGTCAAAGACTGTTGTTGCTATTAATAAAGATCCCGAGGCTCCGATCTTTTCTGTGGCGGACTATGCCATAGTAGATGATATTTTCAAGGTCGTGCCTGCGTTGACAGAAAAAATGAAAGAACTCAAGGGCTAATAATTTGCATGGGCTAATATTAGCGGGAGGATGAAAACCAGATGACTGATAAGCCAAAAATCGGTGTCTATATCTGCCACTGTGGTATAAACATTGCTTCAACGGTAGATGTAGAGACGGTTGAAGAATATGCGTTAAAACTTCCTAATGTAGAGGTGGCGCGTACCTATTCATATATGTGTTCTGATCCCGGTCAGGCCCTGATTAAGGAAGATATCAAGGAACAAGGGTTGAATAGGATTGTTGTTGCATCCTGTTCTCCACGTATGCATGAAACAACTTTCCGGAAAGCTATCCAGGAAACGGGACTTAACCCTTATTTTCTTGAAATGGCTAATATCAGGGAGCAGTGTTCGTGGGTACATGAGGAAACGGAAGAAGCCACTGCCAAAGCTAAGAAGTTAATAACTGCTTCAGTGGCCAAAGTCAGGCTGCTAGAAGCACTGGAATCAAAAGAAGTTGATGCAGAACCGGCTGCCCTGGTAATCGGGGCCGGTATTGCCGGTATTCAGGCGGCACTTGATATAGCTGATGCCGGGTTTAAAACTTATCTTGTGGAAAAGACGCCTTCTGTAGGAGGGCGGATGGCCCAGCTTGATAAAACTTTTCCTACCCTTGACTGCTCAGCCTGTATCTTAACTCCTAAAATGGTTGACTGTGCCAGCCATCCTAACATTGAGCTGCTCAGCTATTCAGAGGTTGAGGAAATCAATGGTTTCATAGGAAATTTTGATATTAAAGTTCGCAAAAAAGCTCGCTATGTTGATTTCGATAAATGTACTGGCTGTGGGGATTGCGCTAAAGAATGCCGGGTGGCTGATCGGTTTCCAAGTGAATTTGATCAAGGTATGGGTAATCGTTCAGCGATATACCTGCCTTTCCCCCAGGCAGTTCCGGCAAAGTATACTATTGATCCGGAAAACTGCCTTTATTTAAAACGTGGTAAATGTGGTAAAGACCCTAAGTGCCAGGAAGTCTGTGGTGCCGGAGCCATCGATTTTGATCAACAAGATGAATTTGTCGAATTCAAAGTGGGAGCAATCATTGTTGCTACCGGGTTTGATCCCTTTAACCCATCTCGCAAGCCGGAATATGGTTATGACGACTATCCTAATGTTATTACCGGCATGGAGATGGAAAGACTTGTATCTGCTTCCGGGCCAACCGGAGGAAAAGTTCTTATTAATAACGGTGAAGAGGAAATTGAACCCAAAGAGGTAGCTTTTATTAAATGTGTCGGCTCCCGTGATGAAAGTGTGGGCAACGAGTATTGTTCGCGGGTGTGCTGTATGTACACGGCCAAGCAGGCCCATTTGATCAGGGAAAAGCTCCCCGATGCCAACATCAGGATTTATTATATGGATGTGCGGGCTTTCGGCAAGGGTTATGAAGAATTTTACGACCGGGTGCGCCGGGAAAATGTTCGATATATCAGGGGCAATCCTTCCGAGATCTTTAAGCGAGGTAACAAGCTGATTGTAAAAGCTGAGAATACCCTCACTTCTACTCCCGTGGAGGATGAAGTTGACCTGGTGGTCCTGGGTGTAGGCCTTGAACCGCGTGCAGAAATGCGTGAGATCATGGATTTACTGCGCCTGTCCCAGTCCGGGGATCGCTTTTTCCTTGAAGCCCATCCCAAATTGCGGCCGGTTGACACTGCGACTGAAGGGGTTTACCTGGCTGGATGTTGCCAGGGGCCAAAAGATATCCCGGACACGGTTGCCCAGGCCAAGGGTGCTGCCTCTTCAGCAATGATTCCATTGGCCAGAGGTAAAGTTACTATTGATGCCCAGGTAGCCGAAGTTAACGAAGCTACCTGTAGAGGTTGTGGTTTTTGCGTTGAGATATGCCCATACACAGCCATCGAGATGGTTACGGTTAACCGGTTTGGCCATGAAATCGAAGTTGCCAGGGTTAACGAAGCCCTTTGTAAAGGTTGCGGTTCATGTTCGGCAGCCTGCCTTTCTGATTCAGTCCAGCCGAAATCTTTCCGAGATCGCCAGATATTACCACAGATAGCGGCATTGGGGGTTATTAAATGAGTGCTAACAACGAACCTAACATTGTAGCTTTTCTTTGTAACTGGTGTTCTTATGCCGGGGCGGACCTGGCTGGCACCAGCAGGGTACAATACCCTTCCAATATCAACGTTATCCGGGTTATGTGCACTGGCCGGATTAATCCTCTCTTTGTGGTCAACGCGCTTCAACAGGGGGCAGATGGGGTTCTTGTCTCCGGTTGCCACCCCGGTGACTGTCATTACATGGAAGGTAATTATTTTGCCCGGCGCCGCCTGGGCATGTTAAAGGATCTGCTGGAATATGTTGGAGTTGATCCCCGGCGTTTCCATATGAGCTGGGTATCTGCTTCCGAGGGTCACAAATGGAAAGAAGTAGTGGAAAAAACCGTCGAAGATGCACGTGAAGCCAGGTCTTATGAAGGCTTCAGGCGCCGGCAGATCGACTGGTAGGAGGGGTTTTAAAACAATGGAATTGGAAAAATTACGTGAAACCGCCGCCGAGATAGCAGCTCGCGATGATGTAAAATACTTGATCGGTTGGAAAAAAGGAAGCTATGGTTACAGGGTAGCACCGGCTTTTGCTGAAGACGCTGAGGGTGCTTCAGATTTTATATTTTCACCTCTTTGCACTGCTAACCTGGCTACCTATCTAACCCTTGTAGAAAAGCTGCCCCTGCCGCGCGGTCAGGAACCAGATAAACGTAAGGTTGCTTTAATGGTTAAAGGATGTGACAGCCGGGCTGTTACCCAACTTCTGGTTGAAAAGGGTATCCATCGTGAAGAAGTCATCATTATCGGTTGCCCCTGTCCCGGGATGGTCGATCCTGATTTGCTAAATAAGAAATACCCTGAAACAGAAGAAACAGCAGAACTCAAATGGGACAACGATGGTTTTGTCATAGTTAGGGATGGTGAAGAAACTAAGGTTCCAAGAGAGGAACTGTTGGATGAAAAATGCCAGCTTTGCCGTTACCCCAATCCGGTCGTAAGCGATATTATGCTGGATGACCCGGTTAAAGCATGGGAACCGGTTGAAGATGAAGGAGTTAAAGAAATCGAAGAAAAAGCAGTAGAGGGACGCTGGGATTACTGGCAGCAAGAGTTCTCAAATTGTATTCGCTGTTATAGCTGCCGTAATGTCTGTCCGCTCTGCTATTGCCAGGATTGCATACTCGATCGCCAAAACCCGGACTGGGTTTATCGCTCGGTTAACTTTTCAGAGAATACTGCCTTCAATATAGCGCGGGCCTTTCATCTGGCCGGACGTTGTATCGAATGTGGTGAATGCGAGCGGGTTTGTCCGGCAAATATTCCCCTGGGCAAAATAAATCGCAAATTGGCCCGGGAAGTTCGGGATAAATACGGCTTTGAGCCAGGTCTGGATCCAGATGCTGAACCATTCCAGGCCAGTTATAAGCCGGATGATCCTGAGGACTTCATACTTTAGAGGTGGGTGATATGTCAGCGATGCTGTTAAATAAAGAAAAATGGCCTGATTTTGTTGAAAAGTTGGCCGGTAAAACTATCTGGGCTCCACAGGGTGAAGGTGCTGAAATGCGCTTTGCCCCGGTAACTGAAGGAGAAACACCCGCC
>PWMM01000322.1 GCA_003558195.1 Syntrophomonadaceae bacterium | reverse complement strand
TTATTTACCGTAAGAATGCCACCCTGGTTTTAAGCAAGTTTGTTGAATTGGAAACTAGGATAGTACTTAAAATTAAATTTCCAGGCAAAGAAAATATTTTCCAGAAATTTTTAAGCCTTGTGCCATCTGAGCTTATTGATCGCCCTTCAAAAGAAAGAGTTGAAGAAGCCCGGGCCATTATAAGAAATCAAAACGACACAGTTGTTTTAGCAGCAGCTTTAGAAAGTAAACCTGATATCTTCGTTAGTGGCAATCTCGATTTCCACACTTCAGAAATTGCTTCCATCATTAATGTTATGCACCCCAAAGAAGCAATTGCTTTAATCGATTATCATTACAAGTAGATTACCCGCAATAGCTTCAGCACTGCTCTGATCCTTTCAAGACTTAGTTTTCACTACAGCTATAAAGTATAAACCATGAGCGATTTCTTATGATGATAACGTTGGATTGCCTTAACACCTGTTCCTCTTCTGTAATCGAAGCTTATTTGAATCTAACTGTTGGTATCCCGGCATCTTGCATTGCCTTTCCCCGGTCTGTTTTATCCTGACTGTAGATGAAAGTCGGGGAAAAGCAAGTTCTATCTAAATCGGGTCAGCAATAAATGATTTACCAATATTTTGCCGTACTGGCAGCAAGGCGGAACTTGACCGCCAAGGCATCTATGGGCTATGATGTTTTCAAAGAGTGTGGCCTAAATGGCAAATTTTAGGCTGAGTACTCATAACTCGCAATTTAATTAAAGCTTAAATCTTTCCTTTTGGAAATATTCAAATCGTTATTTATATATTTACTTTTGCTATCTGATATTGTTATTGCATAATAAATATTTGAATAATTTCCACGCCAATAATCAAATTCATACTATTTTGGGAGGCAAAATTAACGTGCATATTGATGATATCGAAATTTTTCTTGCCCTGGTTAGAACTTATAATCTTTCGAAAGCAGCTGAACAGTTGCATCTTTCACAATCTACCATAAGCCGCCGCTTAACAGTGCTTGAAAATAATATTGGAATTAAACTATTCGAGAGGAAGAGGGGGCAGAAAAAAATAAAAGTTACCCCTAAAGGGCAACAATTTGTGTTTATAGCTCAGAGATGGAGCACACTCTGGCATGAAATTCATTCACTTAAGAACATCGCCCCACACCTCTCTTTATCTATTGGCTCTGTCGACAGTTTAAACACCACGTTTCTTCTACCTTTTTACCAAAAACTTATCAAACATACTCCCAAAACCAAACTGAAAATTATCACCAGCACTTCACCTGAACTATATAAACTTGTGGAAAAACATGAAATAGACGTGGGCTTCGTGCTGCGTGAAATTAGTTCAAAAAGCATTATCAGCGAACAAACCTTTAGCGAACCAATGGTCGTTATCACCATGAGTAATTATCAAAATAAAGGAATGGGACTGCACCCATCCGACCTGGAACCTCATTTCGAAATATTATTAAACTGGAGCCCAACTTATATGATCTGGCATAATTACTGGTGGGACCCCTATATTTCTGGAAGGATTGAAGTAGATACTACATCTTTAATCGTTGAGAGCCTTATAAATAATCCGAAGCTCTGGTCTATAGTACCCAAGTCAGTTGCTCTTCATGCTTTACATTCACACAGCCTAAATCTATATGAGTTAACTGATCCTCCACCAGAACGAACTTGCTATAAAATCACTCACAGATATCCAAACAACATTGTTATGCAAAAAATCGAGCTAATAAATAGTTATTTAAAAGAAATCTTTTAAATCAATACACTGTCAACAATCATTTTACTTGGCTGACCAAAAAACAGATATATTCGATCAGGTTTTTCTGCAACACAGTAATTTGAAACTGGAATCAATATAACAATTGCTTATGAGCTATTTAATTACTAACAGTTTTACTATATATTAGTATGAATACAACAATCAAAACATAGCCTGTTTTACTAATTCTTTTTTGCCTTAGTCTCGTCGCGTATATAATCGGGTAATAGCACTGGTGATTTTTTACTTTTATCTATTCCAAGCGCTTCCAGCTTCTTTTGATAATCAATTACATGCTGTAAAGTCAATTCACTTCTTTTTTGATTCATTAATTGCACAGCCTTTAGTGCCGAACGCCTACCAAACACAAAAATATCAAGTAAGCTGTTCCCCGCCAACCGGTTTTTGCCCTGAACTCCACCGGATACTTCACCAGCGGCAAATAAGCCGGGAATCGTAGTTTCACCGTGGGGAGTAATCTTTAATCCCCCGTTTTGATAATGCTGGGTGGGGAAAACCAAGATGGGTTCTTTACTGATATCAATGTCATATTTCTTAAAACGCTGATAAATACCAACAAAATGCTTCTCTACACCCTCAACCAGGGGAGTATCCATCCAGATACCTTCCATTCCGGTGGGAGTAACAACACCTTTCCTCCGATCTTCGCATTCTCTAATCAGTGCCGAAGCGCAGGTATCCCTGCATTCCAGTTCATTGATAAAACGCTCTCCATCTACGTTAACCAGGTGAGTGCCATGTCCTCGCATCACTTCCGTGATCAATTGGCCCAGCAGCTGTTCAGGCCATACCACTCCGGTAGGATGGTATTGAATACTGTCCATATGAATCAGTTCCGCTCCTGCCCGGTAGCCAATAACAAGGCCATCGGCTGTCGCTCCATAATGATTGGTGGTAGGAAAAGATTGAACATGTAAGCGCCCGATACCACCGCTGGCCAGTATTACGGCGTTGGCTTTGACCACATAGTATTCTTCAGTTTCCATATTATATAATACGGCACCACCACACAGGCCCTCGGAGTCCAGTATGATTTCAACAGCAGGGCTGAACTCCAGGTAAGGAATTTCAAGATTCCTGATTTCATCCCGCAAGACCCGCATTATTTCGAGACCGGTTAAGTCTTTACAAGAAAGCAAACGTTTACGGGAATGCCCTCCGCAATGGTTAACTTTAAGCGTTCCATCTTCTTCAAAATCAAACATAACTCCCAGGTCAATTAACCAATTTGCAATTTTGGGGCAATCTAAGACTAAGGCTTTAACGATTTCAGGAACGTTTGTGTAGTGGCCTCCTCCCAGTGTGTCCAAAAAATGTTTATAAGGATCGTCATCAGGGCGAACCGGTGCGCATATACCGCCTTCAGCCATCAGGGTATTAGCATCACCAAGCCTTAACTTGGTGGTAAGCAGCACCCTGGCTCCCTGGGAGTGGGCTGTAAGCGCTGCCGCACTACCGCCACCGCCGCCGCCAATAACTAGAATATCTACATTAAAATCAGGAGAATCCAGATTAATTTTTTCTGGTTCGATCCGGCTGTAGGATTCAACCACACTGGCAAATTCCAGCGGCACCTTCTGCCCCATGTTTACTCCTAGACTGACATCTTTCATTGCTTCAGGGCGATAATCAGGATGAAAGGCTTCAATAAGCAAGGTTCGTTCTTCTTCAGAAAGTCTTTTTATTATCTGCTCTTTGCGAAATTCCCTGCTTGCTTCTAGTTTGGACAGAGAATCTTGAAAAGCCGTTGGATATGGCATAGACCAAACCTCCTAGATCCCTTCAATATCTCGATCTGCATATAGTATGCGCAATTCTTCAATGTCTTTCCCGATCAGTTTATCTATTTCAGCACTATACTTCCCTTGATCTACTTCTTCAATCCGCTTTAATACATAGTCCGGTTTAATCAACGTGGTCTTTGCATAAAGGCGCCGGGCCATCATAGCTATATTATATGGAACCATCTGGGCTAAACATCTAGAGGCACATAAACCACACATTATACAATCAAAAGACATCTCTGCAACCTTCTCCAGGTCTCCCCTCTGGGCACCTGCTATATAGTCCATTACAGAAATATCTTGCGGGCAAATCTTTGTGCAAGCGCTGCATCCCAGACACTTGAAAATTTCTGGATAGGCCTGCCTTAAAGCATTCACAGGATTTTCAACGCTTTCAAGTTCGTAAAATGCTTTGTTGGCGGGATAGCTTGGCAGGATTGCTAGAGTCATATTCTCTTCGATTTGAGTCTGGCAAGCTAACCCAACTTTTATCTGATGATCACCGGGAATCCGGTAAATGGTAGCACAGGCACCGCAAAAACCACCCCGGCAACCACAGCCCCGAATTAACTGATAGCCGGCATGTTCTATGGCACTTAAGATAGTTGAACCTTCCGGTACATTGTACTCTTTGCCCATAAAGTAAATGGGGATTAATTCAGCCATTGCGGTTCCTCCTCAACCTGATCGGTTCAAATTAATATCTTATTAATTTTATTCAAATTTTCCAGTTCGCCCAGTTTATTCATTATTCTTTCTGCCCGGCTTTCATCCACTGCCATTGAAGCCAGTCGCTTAAACTTAAGCTTCAATTCCTCCCTGGAGGCAGGATTTTCCGGATCCCCTTTCGGGTAACTGGTTTCTTTTCTTAAAACTTGACCGTTTTTGAGGGTTATTTCCAGGCAGCTGGGCCACTTTGCTGGGTACAGGTTATCCATATGATAATCATCATCCAATGAACATATTGAAATGAGCTCCCAAACTTTTGGATCATTTATAACTGCAGGATCAAAGCTTTCCAGGACAAGATCCCCGTCCAACAGGACTCTGGCCAGGCAGTAGGGAAGGCTAAATTTAGCTTCAAACGGAGTTTTAGGATCTGGGTTTCCTACAATATCTATAGCTATGCTATATGTTTTCACCTTTATCTTTGCTATATCAAATGCTTTAACCCCTTCTTTTACCATTTCAATACCCAGGTCAACAATGCCGTGGGTATGACGGCAAGAAGGGTAAATTTTATAGCTGTTACCCAGTATTCTATAATCTTCACCAAGATCTTCGATTGCTTTACTTTCATCAATTTCTGAAGCCATGGCTTTAAAAAACCCCTTTTCACCTTCAAGTATTTTTTGCGCCCCGGTAAAGCCTGCCCGGGCTAACAGAACTGACTGAACTCCATTCATGGCTGCTTTGCCTGGATGAAGGTGCTTACTCATGGCTCCGTCTTGCAAAAATTCCCAAAGTCCTGCTGCTTGCGTACCGGCGCTTCCCAGGGCATGTTGTGTCGCTTCCTCGTTTAAAGAATATATTTTTGCTGCTGCCGCTGCTGCACCAAAGGTTCCGCAGGTGCCGGTAGTATGCCAGTAATAATAGTGAGATGGGGTAATTGCTTCTGCAATGCGAATACCGGTTTCATAACCTGCCACCACTGCAGTAATAAAATCTTTACCGCTAGACCTCTCATATTCAGCCATCGCTGCCGCTGCAGAAATTATCGGCGCAGCCGGGTGCAAAATCGAATTTTTATGCAGGTCATCCATTTCCAGGATATGAGAAGACACTCCATTGACCAGGGCTGCCTGGCTGACGGAAAACTTTTCATCAAACCCGATCAAGCTAGCCTGCGGATTTCCGCCCTCTTTCCTGACCATATCTGCTGCTATCTGAGCCGGTTTTTGTCGTGATCCCGCTAAAACTGAACCCAACCAGTCCATAACAGCTATTTTAGCCATATCTACTACCGCAGGAGGGAGCTGGTCATATTGTAAATTTGCAATATACGCGCTTAACGTTTTCGTTATCATGATTCTCTTTCATCCATTTGAGCGATTTTATCTGCCAGTTCCAGAACCCTGCGGGCCCTGTTAACTAATGGATAGTCTATAAATTTACCGTTATCCATTGTAATCGCTGCATGGCCCTGCGCTTCCGCTTTCTCAAAAGCGGCTATTACATTTTTCGAGTATTCAATCTCTTCTTCTGAGGGCGAAAAACTTTTATTTGCTTCCTCTACCTGGTCAGGATGCAGAACCAGCTTGCCTTGAAAGCCAAGATTAACCGCTATCTGAATATCCTTTTTAAATCCTTCAGGGTTTTTGACATTGGGATAGACGGTATCTATTGGTGGTTCAAGGCCTGCAGCCCTGGATGCGTTCACCAGATGAGATCGGGCATAAAACAGCTCACTGCCCTGTTCAGTTAATTCAACACCTAGATCTGCACTGTAATCAACTGCTCCGAAACATAAACGTTTTACCCTGGGCACTGCCCGGGCTATCTCATATGCATTATGAACGCCCTTCGCATTTTCCACCAGGGGTATTAAGTCAAAAGAGCCGGCGGACATAGATTGCTTTTCTTCTAAATGTTCAATTAACCAGTCTGCTTTTTGCAAGTCCACCGGCTCTTCGACTTTCGTCAGCATAATCCCGTCAAGCTCGGGACAAATCACAGCATTTATATCATCTATAGTCATCATGGTAGTTAAAGCATTGACCCTGACATAAGCAAGGCCTTTCCTTGGTTTTTGCAGGGCTTCTGCAACCAGGGTCCGGGCCATGCTTTTTTCTGCTATCGGCACAGAATCTTCAAGGTCCAGTATGATCGCATCAGCATTTAGGCCGAGCGCCTTATCCACCCGGCGGGTTACGTTGGCAGGGGCAAATAATAATGAGCGCAGCATAATTAACACCTGCTTTCTTAGGTTACACTAAATAACGCCTTTCTCTTTCAATTCCTGCTGCTTATCTTCAGGAATCCCTAACAGATCCCCATATATTTCCTTATTGTCCTGGCCTTGATCCCTACCGGTAAAACGAACCTGCCCCGGTGTCCTGGAAAACTTCGCCAGAACGTTGGGCACCCTCATGGCCCCAAAATCCTTATCTTCAACCTCAACAAATGAAGGCCTTTCATTAAAATGCGGATCTTCATAAATCTGATCCATTTCATAAACCGGACCGGCTACAGCTCCAGCATCTGAAAGAATCTTAAGCACTTCCTCCTGGTTAAACTGTTTAATCCAGCCCCCAACAATTTCATCTAGTTCCTCAACGTTCTCAATCCTGCGGGCATTATCAACAAACCGGGGATCGTCAATTAAATCCTCCATGCCCATGGCCTTGAACAACTTTTCTACCACCGGTTGATTGCTGGCCGAAAGGGCTATCCATTTGCCTTCTTTAGTCTCATATACATTCCTGGGAGCGGCTGAAGCAATACGGCTGCCCATCCGTTGCGATAGTTTATTTAAAACATCGTATTCCATCAATTGAACTTCCATCAAGCGCATAATTGGCTCATAAAGGGTAATGTCGATAATTTGCCCTTTACCGCTGCCCAAAGCATCTCTTTCATACAAAGCGGTAAGTATTACCCCCATTCCCGCCATACCGGTTATACCATCAGCAAGGGCAATAGGAGGGACGGTTGGGGGGTTGTCCGGATGGCCGTTTAATGCCGCAAAACCGCTCATGGCTTCAGCAATAGTGCCAAAACCACCCCTGCTGGAATAAGGGCCTTCCTGGCCGAAACCACTGCAGCGAAGCCAAATAAGCCCGGGATTAACCGAACTTAGCTTCTCCCATTCAAAGCCCCACTTTTCCATTGTTCCGGGCCGGAAGTTTTCGATTAATACGTCGCATTGTTCTATGAGCTTTAAGAAAACATCGGAACCTTCTTCAGTATTTATCTTTAGAGTTATACATTTTTTATTCCTGGAAAGAGTTTTTCAAAAAACACCCTTGCCATCTTTTTCCGAGCCAAAGTGGCGAGAGTTATCACCTCTTTCAGGATGTTCAATTTTTATAACTTCAGCTCCATAATCCCCTAAAAATGATGCTGCCCACGGTGCCGACATCATCGTACCAATATCTAAGACTTTCACTCCCCTGAGAGGCAAGTTGTTTTCCTGCATAAAAAATCATCCTCCTGCATAAAATGATGTAATCAGGGATATTACTGATCTTTAATTTTAATCAAACTCTCATAGTATGAATCAAGGGTATAAAGTGCAGCCAGGGAGTTATGACCCAAAACCCTGTCCTTAACCGCAAACACAGTAGTCATTGCATCAGTATACTTGAAAAACAAAGAGTCATGCCCTACACACAACCCCAACAGGATATTAAAGTCCGTACAGGCTTCATTTAAAATTTCGGCTTGCGCAATAGGACTGCACATGCTTTCATACTCTCCTATACGCACTTTTTCAGCCTGCTCTACCCCAATAAACTCTTTAGGAGTGCAGCCCACCTTGCAAACAACCGAAGCCACCTCAAAATCATGATATTCCAATACTTTACAGAGTTTCCCCGCTTCAGATTGCAGTCCCGCACAGTAAGCCAATCCCAGTTTTTTGTAATCCATTTTTTGAGCAAACTCTATTATTTCTTTAAGCCGGGGCTTTACGGGCTGCCTTACAAGAGGCTTGCGATCCCTGTTAAGATAACATTGAGCCTCTTGGATGGAAGATTGTCTCGCAAACTCATATATTCCCGGATCTTGATAAACCTGCTTGGCCTTCTCAATTACCTCCTGCTTATACTTTGTAGGACAAAAGCCGGGGCCGTTGCCATCCTTAACCCTGCACGCTTTTTTATCAGCTTTCAAAGCACATTTAGCGCACTCCGCTTTTGTAAAAATTTCGCTGCCTCCCCTACGGCATTATTTATGTCCCTACTCTGAATAGTTATTATCCTCAGGTTCTAAAACAAAAGTATCCCTGCCCATACGGGCCATTTTAGCCCTGGTTTTCTCCACCAGGTCGAGGTCATACTTCAAACATCGTTTAGCTTCATAAACAGCACTCTGTTCATCCAAAGTGCATACAACTTCGTCAAAACTCTTAATTCGATTATTTACAGGAATATAAGGTATTTCAACTCGTTTTGGGTTTTCTGGATCGATAATCTCACCGGGCTCAGAGAAAGCGTTATTTCTTGTTGCTGTTATAAAAAGGTTATCATTTTCTTTTTCTCTAACCGAACTTCCCTGGAGATAATCATTTATATAACTGGCTGCCTTTTTTCCTGCACCTGCTGCATCAACCACCGTACCGGCCCCGGAAACTAAATCTCCACCGGTAAAAACTCCGGGAATGTTGGTTTTTATCGGCTGGAATGGCTTTTTCGGATCACCCCAGGTTGCTTTCTCCAGTTCTAAACATTGATCAACTTTATGCAAACTTCCTCTTTGTCCGGTAGCTAAAACAAGGTAATCAAAGTTTTTTATAAACTCAGTCCCATAAACAGGGATTACTTTTTCTTTTTCACTTTCTTCAACAAACTCCAGGCTGGTCTTGCAAAAAGTTATTTTCAAACCACCATTGCCCTCAGAAACTTTTAAGGGAACAGTCAAATACTTAAATATAACTCCTTCATTGAAGGCCTGTTCAACTTCTTCCCGGATAGCAGGCATTGATGTTTGATTTCTCCGGTAATACACTTCTATTTCCCGGGCTCCTAAACGTAAAGCGGAACGGGCCACGTCGATCGCAGTGTTGCCACCGCCAATAACAGCGATCCTTTTGCCGGCCGCAGAGATTCCACCCTGCCTGGTTTCCTTTAAGAAATCAAGGCCGCCCAGGACCTCCTGCCTGTTTCCGCCTTCAAGGTTTAATAAGTTAGGCACAGAAGCGCCGGCAGCAATAAATACAGCCTTAAAGCCCTGTTTAAATAAATCTTGTAAAGACAGATCTGTCCCCACTTCTGTGGAACATATAATCTCGACTCCTGCACTTAAAATATAATGCAAATCTAAGTCAATACAGGATTTCGGCAACCGGTAAGCGGGGATATAATTCAACATCCCGCCCAAACAATCTTCCTTTTCAAATAATGCCGGGTTATAACCCATTCGGGCTAAATAGTAAGCACAGGTTAGACCGGCAGGGCCGGAACCGATTATCGCAACTTTTTCTCCATCTTGCCTTGTTTTTTTAACTGCTCCACCGTGGAGCTTATTCTGCATTCCATAATTAGTAATAAACCTTTTTATAGCTTTTATAGCTAGCGGTTCCCCATCTTCTCCCCGGCAAATTTTTTCACAAGGGCTGTGGCAAACCCGGCTCATAATATTTGCCAGGGGATTATCTTTTTTAACCAGCCCCAGGGCGTCTTCATACTTATTCTGTGCCACCAGGGTATGGATACGCGGCACATCCTGCCCTAAAGGACAGCTTTGGAAACAATCCCCTGGAAAATAACTAACACAGGTTACAGAACCTCTAAGCACCTTTGTCCGGCACAAATTACATAATGAGTAAGTAGATATACACTTTGAGGCCCTTATATCCCCTTCAAAAATGCGGTGAGGCAAGTTAGGCTCTGCCAGAAACGGCCTGGCCATGGAAATAAGATCTACACCTTCATCAAGGATCTCTTCCATAACTGCAGGGGTTCTGATCCCACCGGCTATTGCCAGCACAGTGTTGCTGCCTACTGCTTGCCTGAACCTTGGTATTGCATCCCGGAAATAAGCTTCCTTAGCCCCAGCTTTTTTTCTTAATTCCTCTCTTAATTCAGTTATATAGAAGAGCCCCCCGCTCATTTCTATCAAATCAAATCCTACCTGGGAAAAACGCTCAGCATATACTGCGGTATCTTCAACCCAGTTGCCACCTTGAAAATAATCAGCTGTATTAATCTTTATACCAACCGGGAAATAATCTCCAACTTTACTTCTTATATTTTCATAGATCTCCAGTACTAAACGCATTCTTTTTTCTGGGGTGCCGCCCCACTTATCACTTCTTGAATTGGTAGCAGGGCTCAAAAACTGTGATATTAAATACCGGTGGGCTCCATGAAGCTGGACTCCGTCAAAACCCGCTTTTTTTGCCCGCAAAGCGGCATCGCCAAATGCATCAATAATGGTATATATGTGATCTTCACCTAAATTTGAAACATCCAGGCCAGGATTGCGATGACCGCTGGCATCTTCCCAGTGTTGCGCTGCGCCGCAATGAAGCTGAGGCCATACCAATACTCCATCTCCATAGCGATGAATTGTATCGGCAAGATTTTTTAAGCCCGGGATATAACTATCATTGTGAACAACTATTTGCTGGTTGAAAAACTTTCCATTTGGGTGGACAGATACAGCGCCTGTAATGATCAGCCCGGCGCCACCTTCTGCAGCAATTCTATAAAAGTTGAGTAGATCACCGGTAATAAACCCTTCCGGATCAGCCATTGCAGCAGCCATCGCCGAGCGCATAAACCTGTTTTTTAAGCAGGATTTTTTAATAGTTATTGCTGAAAACAGCCTGCTTTCATCAGGTTCATATTTACCAGTCAAACTAATGTCCTCCTTAAACTCTATTCAACAGTGACCATATCACTCACTCAACAGGGCCGGTAGCATCAGATTGTTACATGCTGAATTAGATTTCCTGGAATATTTCTTTGCTGCGCTTTAATCCTTCTTCTATTTTGTCTAACAGCCAGGCCGGGCATTAGTTTGCCTCCTGGTAATTTCCGCTTAAACAACCGGGCTATTGCTTTGCATATACTTTTCCATTGTATAATTGTAACCGTAATTAAATGCCTTTTCGTTTAACTCTTCTGTACCTTTAGGGGTTCGGTCAAGAATAGCACTCTTTAATGCTTCCGGGGATATCCAGTCAACAATGGCAGTTAGTGCGCCCAGCGCTACTACGTTGGCAGTTATTTCATTGCCCACAGTGTCTCTGGCTATCTGGGTGAGGGGTATTTCATAGACCTTGCCATTAATATCTGGAATATCTCTGACATGTTCAGGATCTATAATCATTATCCCCCCGGACTTTAAATCTTCATAGTACTTGTCGCAGGCCTCCTGCGTCATGGCTAAAACCAGGTCGGGTTCTTGAACTTCCGGGTAAACAATCGGCTCGGAGCTAATTATCACCTCAGAACGACATGCGCCACCCCTGGCTTCAGGACCATAGGATTTACAAAGAACAATATGCTTATCTTCGTATATGCCTGCCGCTTCAGCCAAAAATGTTCCAGCAAGCATCATGCCCTGTCCTCCAGAACCGCTTAACCGCAATTCAAGATAGTCAGACATATTAAAAGCCCTCCATTTGAACTTGTTCAATAATCCTATCATATTGCTCTGTATACTCTGGTTTTACTTTGTTTACAAATTCTCCTACAACGAATTTATCTTCAAGCTCTTCTGTACTCATTTCTTTAGCTTTTTCCAGCTGCACTGCCCTTTCTTTCTGCTTAATGAGCATCTCTTTCCCAGTGCCCCTTTTATTCAATCTGCCATAAAGGGTTGGACAATCACACATAGCTTCTACTAAAGCGAAACCATTGTGTGCAAGAGCTTTTTGGAAATATTTAGTTAAAATCCGTGGTTTATACGTGTGCGACCTTGCCACGTAAGTTGCACCCGAGGTCTCAGCCAGTTTACAAATATCAAAAGGCGGTTCTATATGGCCAAAGGGGGATGTTCGGGTCATTGCATTTTCAGGAGTTGTTGGTGAATACTGTCCACCGGTCATTCCATAATTATTATTGTTCAAAACTACGGCAGTCACACCAATATTTCGCCTGGCTGCATGTATCAGGTGGTTACCTCCGATAGAAGCACAATCGCCATCTCCCATAATACATATAACATTTAATTCCGGTTTATAAAGCTTAATTCCTGTAGCATAGGCCAAAACACGCCCATGAACCGGTTGAAAAGCATTGAACTTTAGATAACCTGATGCCCTCCCAGAACATCCAATACCTGATATAACCACAGTCTTTTCCTGTTCCATGCCTGCATTATCTATAGCCCTGATTAATGAATTAAGAACTATACCGTTTCCACACCCCGGACACCATATGTGGGGCAACTTTTCTGTTCTTAGATATTTTTCTATAACACCGTTATTAGCAGACACCGACTGTCACCTCCTTAATAGCAGCCAGTATTTTTTCAGGCTTGATCAATTTACCATTATATTGCCCGAGGAAAGCAATTTGCGCTTTTCCCTCAACAACCTCTCTGACTTTCCAGTATAGTTGTCCATGATTCATTTCACATACCAGTATTGTTTTAGCTTTTTCCCTAACCTTCTTAATTGCCTGCTCAGGAAACGGCCATATAGTTACAGGCTTTACTACTCCCACTTTTATTCCTTCCCTGCGGGCAGTATCTGCAGTAGCAAGCGCTGCTCGTGCCACTGAACCATAAGCTACCAGAATAACTTCTGCATCTTCGGTAAGATATTCTTCTACTTGCACGATATCCTCCAGGTTGTGGTTTATTTTGTCATACAACCTGTCAATTTGGATGGCTAGCTTGTCTGGATCGGAAGTAGCCGGAAAGCCTGTTTCATCATGAACAATACCGGTGGTGTACCAAATATAGCCACTTCCATATGGTGCAAAGGGACATATTCCGCTTCCGTCATCTTCGTAAGGTTGAAATTGTTCCGGATCAACTGTTGCTATCTTCCGGTCTATAATCTCTAGGGTACCAGGATCAGGTAGTTCTATCTTTTCGCTCATCTGAGATAAAGTGGCATCAGATAGTAGTATTACCGGGGTTCTATATTTTTCAGCCAAGTTGAAAGCCCGAATGGTTAGCTCGTAAGCCTCTTTAACCGTTGATAGTGCCAGGGTAATGCTGGGATGATCACCATGCGTTCCCCAGCGTGCCTGCATCACATCAGCCTGCGCAGGTACTGTAGCCACCCCCTGGCTTGGGCCAAATCTCATCACATCAACAACTACACAGGGCACTTCCGCCATTATGGCAAACCCCAGGTTTTCCTGCATTAATGAGAAACCGGGCCCACTGGTAGAGGTCATAGATTTTGCGCCGGCCATAGATGCCCCTATAATTGCAGCCATACTACCTATTTCATCCTCCATTTGAATGAATTTCCCTCCATATTTGGGCAGATTTTCTGCACAATAATGAGAGATTTCACTTGCAGGAGTTATAGGATAACCGGCAAAAAACCGCATACCGGCCGCAATAGCCCCTTTGGCTATTGCATCATTACCCGTAATAACGGCAACCCTACCTTTATCCACTATGCTTCCCTCCAGATCCATTTACTCAAAAGCCTGTCTTAGCGGCACCTTGGAAGACTACACAGGTGTTCTATGTAGCCAGCTATTACTGATCCTATTAAAAGTTTATATCAATGCAAATATATTGTAAAATGAATTATTTGCATATCAATAATGAGGATTCTCGATTTATGGGGGCCGTTTTTTTTCCAGTAAAGTTCATAGGTGCAATCAAATGAACTATAACTGCTCCAATGTTTTTTTTTGGCGCGGTAACAACAATGTCTATTACTCAGTCCGGCTTGGGACCGGTTTTATTACGATAGTTGTGAGCAAGCTCATCGCAAGGAAAGCTCAGTAAACAGGTTGAAGCTGAGATCCTACTAAACCTGTTTTACTGATTCTATAGGCAAAGAATTGAGTTCTGGCTTTCAAATCAACAACTCGTATGTAAAACAATATACCATAAATTGCCTATCAACATAAGCCTGTCTAGTATTCACCTAACTGCAATCTTGAAATAAAAGCTTTCCCTGTTACCAGGAAAGCTATATAATCTCCTTCTAATTCTCATTCTATCTTTATGCTGCCGTCAGTCAGGCATTTTGCTGCAGCGGATTCTTTACTTTAATACCTTCCTTTTCAAAAGCTTCTTTCATATTACGAGTTAATTCTACAGCTGTTGGAGTATCACCATGAAAACAGATTGTATCGGCATTGATATCTTTTATTTCCTGCCCGTCTATAGTCACAATTACTTTTTCTTTGACCATTTTTAAAACTCGTTCAATCACTTCATCTGGAGAGGTAATCAAAGAACCGGGTTTTTTTCTTGATACAAGACTGCAATCTGCATTATAAGCCCTGTCGGCAAATACTTCTTCTAGGACATGCACACCCATATCCCTTAATCTGTCAACCATAGTGGATTTGGCAAATGCCATTACAGCCATATTTTTATCATATTCAAGAACTGCCTGACCCAGTGCTTTTACCACCTCATAATCACCTTTAATAGCCCGGTTGTTAGCATCATTGCCCAGTGCGCCGTGACATTTGACATGGACAAGCTTACTGCCCCTTGCTCTTGTGAATGCCTCTATCGCTCCTATTTGATAGAGAATTATATTTTTCAATTCTTTAAAAGACATATCCAGGGATCTTCTCCCAAAGCCCTGAAGGTCAGGGTAACCTGGATGAGCGCCAATTGCGACATTATTCTCCATGGCCATTTTTACAGTTTTATCCATTACCATGTAATCTCCGGCATGAAAACCACAGGCAATGCTTGCAGAAGATACGTTTTTTAATATATCTTCATCAAATCCAAGCACATAATGGCCAAAACTTTCTCCCATATCACAGTTCATATCTATACTCAGGGTCACTGGCAATCAACCTCCTCAACATCAACAGTATAACTATCATCATTAATCTGGACTCTAAAGGAAATACACCTTCTTACTGGCCTCAATTCTGTCTTGCTAATAATTGTTTCCTGCTCAATGAATAATTCCCTGGTTTGGCTTATATCAACTGACTCAAATGAAATCATGTCCCCCATGCCTCTTTGAGCTAATTTGCTAATATCCGGGCTTATAACATTGGCAATCTTTGCATATCCACCCGAAGTTTGCCTGTCTTTCATTAAAATTATTGGAGCCCCTGCTCCAGGGACCTGGACAGCCCCCAGTGAAGTAAAATTGGTTATAATATTAGGCCCTTTTGAACTATGTTCAATCCTGGGCCCCTTAAGCTGATATCCCTGTCGATCTAATTTTTCACTTATTTCATATTTACTTTCCAGCAGCGTTTTATAACCTATCTCAGTAAAATTATCCTTGTCCGGGCCAAGGGTCACCCTAATTGACATGGGGTGCTCATACCAGCGATAATTTCTATAGACCAGTTCTTCGGGAAACTTTTTATCGATATAATCTGAAACCAAATCGACCCCTGGGATGGAAAGAATATCCCCTACCTGAAGTTTTCTCCCCATATAGCCGCCAAAAGCTGATTTCAGATCGGTAGATTTACTGTTTAATTCCCGCGGCACATCAAATCCGCCCCTGACACAAATATATGCACGAGCACCATATCTTCTATCCTGTAAACTGATGACACTATTTTTTTTTACTAGTAGAGACTGCCACAATGGTATAGCTTTGTCGTTTACTTCCGGGCAAAAATCCGCACCGGTTACAGCGATAACTGCATCACAGAGAACTAAAAATTTTTCTCCAAAAAAAGTTAATTCAAGACCGGCTTCATTTTCAGGGTTTCCCACCAGCCGGTTGCCTGTTCTAAGTGCAAAATCATCCATCGCTCCAGACTGGGTATATCCAAGCCGTTGATATCCAAACCGTCCCGTATCTTGAAGAGTAGATAAAACGCCAGGCTGTAATACTTTTAAAAAAGGAACACCCATTAGTACTGCTCCCCTTTACCTGAAAAAAGTTCATATTCTTTCGGTGTTATTGGTTTAAATTTAATATAGAACCCGGGTTTAATTAGAGTAGGATCTTCTTTTTCAACATCAGCAAAAACCAGGGGAGTCATGCCTATATACCACCAACCGCTGGGCCCTGTTATAGTCAAAACATTAGTCTGCTTACCTCCTAT
>PWMM01000211.1 GCA_003558195.1 Syntrophomonadaceae bacterium | reverse complement strand
TGGGGTATGGTGACCTGGTTCTCTCCTCGACACCACGAGAAAGAACTGCCTTCTCGGCACGTTGGTTAGCTCTATACAGCTTATTCTTATTGATGATCGCAATCGGTGCGGAGTTTGTCCCTGTTATGACTATACCAGGAGTGCTCTTTGCTCCGCTGGGGCATGAGTTATTGATCCTTTATGGCAGAAATAGAGAGAATAGCATGCCACCTCGTTACCGCCAGGGTGGTTCGGGAGTAAATGTAATGATGGTTATTCCCGGTACACCGGCGCATCAGGCTGGTTTTTGTCAAGACGACACTATTTTAAAAGTAAACGGTGAAGAAGTTGCTGATAGTGCGGAGCTAATGGAAAAAATTGAAGCCAGTTATTTTATGGTGCTAATTGATGGATTAAGGGACAATAAACCTTTTTCAGCGATCCTGAAAAAGCAGACTCGTGAAGAAGAAAGCACAAAGGAATCTTTTGAAGCTCGCCTGAATACTTACCGTTCTCATTATTCATTTCTTCATCGCAGTGCAAGCTTTGGTTTTATACTTGTTCCTAACACCGATTCCCCGGTTTATCTGGAAGTGAGAAAGCCTGAGCCCTTTGGTAAACTTAAAAAATGGCGTGATAAAGCCAAAAAACTCAGAGCTTCTTAACCCGGGCCACGTGAGCAGCTAATTTAAAAACAATCTTAATCGGAACAAATATTAATAATAACCGGCTAACATGGCTCCCAACTATGTTATAATTATTGATGTTATTATCAATAATGTTGTATTTTTTCAAATGCCGCTGCATGGGAGGTGCTTACATGACCGTCAACAGTGGCTTTAGAATTAGATCTGAATACAAACCAACCGGTGATCAACCGGAAGCAATAGAAACCCTGGTGCAAGGTCTACACCGGGGTTCTCCTTACCAAACGTTGCTGGGAGTTACAGGGTCAGGAAAGACATTTACTGTTGCCAATGTTATTGAAAGAGTCCAGCGTCCAACTTTGGTTATGGCGCCAAATAAAATATTGGCGGCCCAGCTTTGCAGTGAATTTAAAGATTTGTTTCCTAACAATGCTGTTGAATATTTCATCAGCTATTACGATTATTATCAACCGGAAGCCTATATACCCCAGAGCGATACTTTTATTGAAAAAGACTCTTCAATCAATGATGAGATTGATAAACTCAGGCATTCGGCAACCAGTGCTTTGTTAGAGCGAAAAGATGTTATTATAGTAGCTTCTGTTTCATGTATTTATGGTCTTGGTTCACCGCATGAGTACAAGGAACAGGTTCTTTCCCTGCGTCCTGGGACTATGATCAGCCGTGATTATATTATAGATCGCCTGGTTGAGATCCACTATCAGCGAAATGAAATTGATTTTCATCGTGGAACTTTCCGGGTTAGAGGTGATGTCATTGAGATTATTCCGGCTTCTTTTTCTGATGCTGCAATTAGGGTGGAATTATTTGGAGATGAGATAGAGAGGTTGCGTGAAGTAGACCTGGTCAGTGGGAAGGTGATCGGGGATCGCGCTCATGTTGCGGTATTCCCAGCGACACATTATGTAACCGCACCAGATCAATTACAGCGGGCTGTGTCTGATATTGAAAAAGAACTCCAGGAGCAACTGGCTATTTTTAAGCAGGAAGGCAAGTTGCTTGAAGCACAGCGACTTGAGCAAAGAACCCAGTTTGACCTGGAAATGCTCCAGGAAATTGGCTTTTGCAGTGGTATAGAGAATTATTCACGACATTTAGATGGCAGGCCTCCCGGCAGTCGTCCGGCTACTTTGATTGATTACTTTCCTCCCGATATGCTGGTAGTAATCGATGAATCGCATATAACCATTCCCCAGATCAACGGGATGTACCGAGGTGATTATTCCCGTAAAAAAACCCTGGTTGAACATGGTTTCAGGTTGCCTTCAGCTCTTGACAACCGCCCGTTGCAGTTTGAAGAATTTAAAGGCCTGGTTAACCAGGCTATCCTGGTTTCAGCTACCCCCGGACCCTGGGAACTGGAACACAGTGATGATATTGTCGAACAGATTATAAGACCTACCGGCCTGGCCGACCCTGTTGTGGAAGTTAGGTCGGCTGAAGGTCAGGTTGATGATCTTTACGGAGAAATTAGAGCGAGAGCGGAAGCAGATCAAAGAGTCCTTGTTACGACAATGACGAAACGCATGTCTGAAGATCTTACCGAGTATTATCGCAATATGGGTTTGCGAGTACGTTATATGCATTCTGAAATTGATGCCCTGGAGCGAATGGGAATAATCAGGGGATTGCGCCTGGGTGAATTTGATGTTTTGATTGGCATAAATTTACTACGGGAAGGACTTGACTTGCCGGAGGTTACCCTGGTGGCTATTTTAGATGCTGATAAAGAGGGGTTTTTGCGGTCTGATCGTTCCCTGATCCAAACCATCGGACGAACGGCTCGCAATATTGAAGGAAGAGTGATCATGTATGCTGAGGAGATAACTCCTTCCATGCAGCGTGCTATTGATGAGACGGAACGTCGAAGACAAAAGCAGTTGGCTTACAATGAGCAGCATCATATAATCCCGCAGAGTATTGTTAAACCAATTCGGGCTGTTATCGAGGCCACAGCAGTGGCTGAAGAAAAAGAGGGCTATAGCATTGAAACAATCAAAGAAACTGATCCGGGTAAACGCCAGAAAATGATTAGAGCATTACGCAGGGAAATGAAGCAAGCTTCGAAGGAGCTGGCTTTTGAAAAAGCAGCAGAACTACGGGATATGATTATTGAACTTGAAAAGCCGTAATAATTAAGTTGTACAATGAATATAATCCTTGGGATCGTTGTTCAGCTAAACATGTCATGTTTTTTAAAGAACCGGTCTTTTAGCGTGCTAAAGAATTCGAAGTTCGCTTAAAGTAAACTTATAACTATTTATTAAGAAGATCCTGACTAAATTAAAATAACGAGGTGACCTCTTTGTCGTCTGGAGAATTAATAATTCGAGGGGCCAGGGAACATAACCTGAAGAACATTGATCTGGAGTTGCCCCGAAATCAATTTATAGTATTTACCGGGTTGAGCGGTTCGGGTAAATCTTCTTTAGCTTTTGATACTATTTATGCTGAAGGCCAGCGCCGCTATGTAGAATCTTTATCTGCTTATGCACGACAGTTTTTGGGGCAAATGGAAAAGCCTGATGTTGATCAAATCGAAGGCCTTTCGCCGGCGATTTCCATTGATCAAAAGACAACTTCCCGAAACCCAAGATCCACTGTAGGTACTGTTACGGAGATTTATGATTATATCAGGCTTCTTTATGCCCGCATCGGGAAACCTCACTGTCCAACCTGTCATAAACCAATTAGCCAGCAAACAGTCCAGCAAATAGTTGATCAGGTAGCTGCTATGGCTGAAGGGACAAGAATTCAAGTGTTAGCTCCGCTGGTTAGAGGTCGGAAAGGAGAGTATTCGCGTCTTTTTGAAGAAATGGCTCGCAAGGGCTATGTTCGGGTTCGGGTTGATGGAGATGTTCTTGATTTAGAAGATAATATTCAGCTAGATAAACAAAAGAAACATAATATCGAAGTTGTTGTTGATCGCCTGATTATTAAAGAAGGGATTCAATCCCGCCTGGCTGATTCATTGGAAAATGCCCTTAAATTAAGTGAAGGTTTAGTTTTGATTCAGGAGCTTGAAGGTGAAGAGCAACTTTTCAGTGAAAATTTTGCCTGTGCTGATTGCGGTTTTAGCTTTGAAGAAATAAGTCCGCGGGTATTCTCTTTTAATAGCCCTTATGGTGCTTGCCCCAAGTGTAGTGGCCTTGGCAGTAAAGCTGAATTTTCACCTGACCTGGTGGTTCCTTATCCCGATTTGTCATTACTTGAAGGTGCCATTCATGCCTGGTCGGGGCAAAATTACTACCAGCAATTTTTAGAATCTGCAGCCCGGGCCTGGGGTGTGGATATGGATAAACCCTTTAAAGATCTTCCAGAAGATCATAAGCATAAAATCTTTTATGGGGCCCCAGAAAAAATCAGCTTTCGTTATGTGAATATGTTTAAGCGGGTTCGGAACTATAAAAAAGTATTTCCTGGAGTGCTGAAGTTGTTGGAAAGGCGATATACCAATACAACTTCAGAAGAAATGAGAAATGATATGGAAAAATTCATGCAGGTAAGGCCTTGCCCTGCTTGTGATGGAAAGCGGCTTAGGCCCTCCAGCCTGGCCGTTTTGCTTGGCGATTGTAGTATTGCTGATTTAGCAGCCTTGACTGTCGAACAAGCAGCGTATTATTTTTTGAATCTAGATTTGACTTCTCGTGAGAATTATATTGCTCGCCAGGTTTTGAAAGAGATTGGCGAACGTTTGCAGTTTCTAAGTCATGTTGGCCTGCAGTATTTGACTTTAGACCGGGCTGCTTCTACACTGTCAGGTGGTGAAGC
>PWMM01000057.1 GCA_003558195.1 Syntrophomonadaceae bacterium | reverse complement strand
TATTGTGGAGGTAGACAAGGAAGTGGAAGCACTCATAGAGCTTGTAGCAAACGGTGAGATAGATTATACCGTAAGTGATGAACATCTGGCACAGGTCAATGAAAATTATTACGTAAATATTGATGTACGGACTCCGGTTAGTTTTTATCAAAACCTTGCATGGGCTGTCAAACATGAATCCGATGAGTTGCTTGAAGTTATCAATGAATGGATGGTTGATTTCAGGCATACAAGGCAATATGCCGAACTTTACAACAAGTATTTCAGAAATCCCCGTTCGGCTTATATTGCAAAAAGTCCTCTAAGTACTGTTAGAGGAGGTAATGTAAGCGTTTATGATGACTATTTCAGGGAATATAGCGGCAGGAAGGGATGGGATTGGCGGCTGGTAGCTTCCATTGCTTACCAGGAGTCAAGATTTGACCCCTCAGCTGTCAGTTGGGCCGGGGCTTTTGGAATTATGCAGCTAATGCCCGGAACCGCCGCTCAGTACAATGTTTATAAGGATTCACCCGTGGTTGATAATATTGTAGCAGGCATAAACTATCTTAACTGGTTGGATAGCAGGCTTAAAAGACATATCGAGGACGACGACGAAAGGTTGAAGTTCGTTCTTGCCGCATATAACGTGGGGTTAGGTCATGTGCTTGATGCAAGAAGATTAGCCGAAAAGTATGGTAAGTATCCAAATGTGTGGAAAAATAACGTAGATTATTACGTTTTAAACAAATCCAATCCGAAATATTATCTCGATCCGGTGGTGCAATTCGGGTATGCACGCGGAAGTGAGCCATATCATTATGTTTATGAAATTCTGGAAAGATATGAGCATTACAAAAATGTTATTGACGGATAGCGTTTAATGTGCCTCCAGCCAATTCATTCCGGTGTTCAGGTCAACTTCAATGGGTGCCGATAAATTAAGAGCGTTTTTCATACGTTTTGCAATGATTTCTTTGAGCTTATCAACTTCTGATTTTAACGCATCAAAGACCAGCTCATCGTGAACCTGAAGTATCATTTTGCTTCTCATCGCAGTCTTTTTTAAATCATTATAGATATCTATCATGGCTCGTTTTATCATGTCGGCAGCAGTGCCCTGTATCGGTGCGTTTATAGCGTTGCGTTCTCCATAGCCCCTGACCACACTGTTGGAACTGTTGATGTCTTTTATGTACCTGCGCCTGCCCATTAAGGTTTTTACATATTGATGCTTTTGTGCAAAGGCAATAGTCTCTTCCATATATTTTTTTATGCCCGGATATTGATTGAAATATTGGTTTATTATGTCTTCAGCTTCCGATCTTGGTATGTTTAATCTGTCAGATAACCCGAAAGCCGATATGCCATAGATTATACCAAAGTTAACCGTCTTGGCTTTACGACGCATCTCTTTAGTAACTTCGTTAACCTTTACACCAAAAACCCTTGCAGCCGTTGCAGCATGAATATCCAAACCATTCTTAAAATCTTCGATCATAGCTTTATCACCACTTATGGAGGCTATTATTCGTAATTCAATTTGTGAATAATCAGCGGCGAGTAATATATGGTTATCATCGCGTGCTACAAATGCTTTGCGTATCTCCCTGCCCTGTTCGGTACGTATGGGAATGTTCTGAAGATTCGGATTGTTGGATGTCAGTCTACCCGTAGCAGCAACAGTCTGATTATAAGAAGTGTGAATACGACCGCTTTTCTTGTTGATCAGTTTGGGCAGCGCATCAACATAAGTTGATTTTAGTTTGGTCAAAGACCTGTATTCAAGAATAAGCCCGACAATTTCATGCTTATTGACCAGTTTAGACAAAACATCTTCACTGGTACTAAATTGTTGTGTCTTGGTTTTTTTGGGTTTATCAACTATTTTCAGTTTTTCGAATAAAATATCGCCAAGCTGTTTTGGTGATGCTATATTGAATTGGGTGCCCGCAAGGTTGTATATTTCTTTTTCAACACGTGTGATTTCGCTTTCCAGTTTTTTCGAGAAAGCTTCAAGAGCTTTTTTATCAATTCTGACGCCTTCCATCTCCATTTCTGAAAGTACGGGTATTAATGGTGTTTCCAGTTCCTCAAAGAGCTTTATCAGCTCATGTTTTTCAAGCATCGGTTCAAATATTTCTCTTAATCGCAAAGTAATATCAGCATCTTCGCATGCATATATGGTCTGTTTTTCAACAGAGATGGTTCTCATGCTTTTCTGGTCTTTACCTTTCTTGCCTATCAGGCTTTCTATGCTTAAAGGCTTATGATTAAGATAAGCTTCTGCAAGTGTGCCAAGGCTGTGGCGCATATCGGGATTTAAAACATAGTGGGCAAGCATAGTGTCGAAAAGGCGACCTTTAACTTCAATATCGTAGTTCTTTAAAACTCCGGTATCAAATTTAAGGTTTTGACCGGTTTTTTCAATTTCCCGGTTTTCAAAAATATCTTTGAATTTCTCTGCCAGTTTGTTTGCTTTCCGGCGGTCTTCGGGAAAGGGAATGTAGAAAGCTTCACGGGGTTTCATACAAAAAGCAATGCCTACAAGTTCATTATCGAAAATATCAAGCCCGGTAGTTTCAACATCAAAACAAAAGCTGCCGGCATTCCTGATCTTTTTTATCAATGTTTCTATATCGTTGATATCGGTCAATGATTGATAATCATTTTCAGATTTTATTTCCTCAAATCTTTTTTCAATGATCTCTTCCTGTTCTTCTTTAGTATATCCTTTTTCGTCAAACAGCGATATTTGTGTTGTAGGCTGAACGGCAACATCGCTTTGACCGGTTTGATTCTTCAGCTCCGAAACTCTTTTGGCAAAACTGCGAAATTCGAGCTCATTGAAAAGTGGTTCAAGTTTTGTAAAATCGGGCTCTCCGGTTTTCATAAGTTCTTCATTTATTTCAACCGGTACATCAAGTATTATTGTGGCAAGTTTTTTGGATATGATGGCATTATCTTTACCATCCTCAACCTTTTTAAGCAGTGAGGGATTTTTAATGTTTGTATAATTATCTAAAAGGTTTTCTACTGAGCCATATTCGGCTATCAGTTTTTTGGCAGTAACTTCACCGATTCCTTTGATGCCCGGAATGTTATCGGAAGAGTCGCCTTGAAGCCCCAGAATATCAATTAACTGACCGGGTTGCTTGATGTTGTACTTATGGCATATTTCATCAGGTCCGAGTATTTCAGCTTCCGTACCGGACCGGGATGGTTTGTAAATACGGATCTTGTCCGATACCAGCTGTCCGAAATCCTTGTCGGTAGTTACCATAAAAACTTCATAGTTTTTTTGTTCGGCTTTTTTTGCCAGTGTTCCGATTATATCATCAGCCTCGTAACCTTCTGAAATCAAAACAGGTATATTAAACCCCTCAAGCATTTTCATGATGTAGGGTATGGAAGTTTCGATATCTTCGGGCATATCTTCCCTTGTGGATTTGTAATCCGCATATTCGATATGACGCTGTGTAGGCTCTCGGCTGTCGAAAGCCACGGCAATGTGTGTGGGTTCTTCGTTTTTCAGCACATCTAGCAGGGTATTGCCAAAACCGAATATTGCCGAAGTATTCATTCCCTTAGAGTTTATCCTTGGATTCCGGCTGAAAGCAAAATATGCCCTGTAAATCAGCGCCATTGCATCCAGCAGAAAGAGTTTTTTTTCCTGTGACATAACTTGTGTTTTTTTGGCAAACCTGTCAATAATTTTTTATTTGTTGTTTTGTTATTATAGCAATGATTATAATTTTTACATGATGAAATAAGTAAAAATTATTGAACATTACAATTATTGTCCGGATGATTTTAAACCGTCACTTTAACGTATTATCTGGACACGTTCAGTGACCAGACGTTTGTGGGTGTGAATTTGTATAAGGTAAATTCCCGGGCGCATGTTATTTACGTCAATTTTAGCATGGAAATCATCAACAGCAATATTTTTGATAACCTGTCCGCTGATATCTATCAGTCTGATATGTATTATCTTTTCGTCTGACTTAACATAAAACTTGTCTCGCGCAGGATTGGGGAATATGGAGATGTAGCTTGAAGCTAAAACTTCGGTTCCCGTAACTTCTTCAAACTTAACACTGGCATCCACGTCAGTATCGAGGTTTTCGATCAGATATTCCGGCTCTTCGTAGCCTTCAATAACGTTGCCATTGATTATCCACTCATGCATTTTATAACCCTCATCCGGTGTAGCAATAAATAATATGTCGCTGCCTTCTTGTACCTCATCGCCTGAGTTGATCGCGGCACCGTCAACCTCTGCCGTCAGCGTGCCGTTGCCACTAGCTACGCTGAAAGTAACTTTATGGGTAATTGCTTCGAACTCAACGGTAACTTCAACCGTTGCCTGAATATTTTCAAGGATAAATATGTTATCAGTTTCGTTTTCCT
>PWMM01000110.1 GCA_003558195.1 Syntrophomonadaceae bacterium | reverse complement strand
GGTATGATCTTTACCCCCGGCGGGGAAAACCCTGCCTGGGATATAACCGCCAACCTGGGATTTGTGATCATCTGGATCGGGATTGTAACCATGTTCATGGCTGCATCTATAGCCCTTTTTCAAACCAATACCAAACGAATCCTGGCCTACAGCAGTGTAAGCCAGATGGGTTACATCCTGATGGGCACGGGATGTGCTGCCTACATGGGCTTAGAGGGGCCGATGGGCTTCAGCGGAACCATGATGCACATTTATAATCACGCCTTTTTCAAGGCGGGCATGTTTATGATGGTCGGGGCGGTCTATGCCCGGACGCACCGGTTGGAGCTGGGTAAACTCGGCGGTCTTTTCCGGGAATTCCCGCTAACCGCTGCTGCCTTTATCGTTGCTGCCTGTGGAATTGCCGGGGTCCCGGGGTTAAACGGTTATGCCAGCAAAACCCTGCTTCATCACGCTATTGAAGATGCCTATGCTTACGGGGGAAATGTATCCCTGCTGTATGCAGAGAATATATTTGTTGTCACCAGTGCTTTTACTGTCTGCTACATGATCAAGCTTACCAGCGGGGTTTTCTTTGGAGCTCGCCCGGCCGGCCTTCCTGATCCAGGCCGGGAACCGCTTAGCGAAAAGCTAGTTTTCGGCACTTTTGCCCTGGTCATCCTTTTTACCGGGCTATTCCCCGGCCTGGTAAATAACAACCTAATCCTGCCCCTGGGCAGGGGATTTACTTACGATCCGGAGAAAATCGCTTACCTGGCAAAGCTTAATTTCTGGACGGCATACGACCTGCAGAATATCGCCCTGGCTCTTGGGATGGGAGTAGCACTGTTCCTGTTCATGAGTAAAACGGGACTTTTTAATGCTAAACTCCCCGGTTGGTTGAGCATTGAATCCCTGCTTTTCAGACCCCTGGTTTTCGGGTTTGGCAAGGTTCTTACTTCCACCGGACAGGTAATAGAATTTCACACCAACAGGTTTTATGAATGGTTCCCACGCCCCCTGGAGTCTTTTTGCCTTTTTGTGGCGGGTCTTGAGCGAAAAACCACTCCCCGCATCTGGGAGCCGGCCCTGAAAAGCCTTTACAGGCTCTATACCAATATGGCCCAACTGGTGGATCTGGCTGCTGACCAATTGATTGTAAGAGGTTACCGCCACCTGCATGGCTTCGCCAGGCAGGTAGGACGCTTTGACCAGGTAACCCTGCAAAACCTGGCCCATGGTTTGCAGACTGGTGGAAACAACATCCAGGATTCCATATTTGGCCTGGGGACAAGGGCATCTAACTATTACGTGCTTTTAATGCGCAAGGTTTACCGTAAGGCTTTCTTTGCCTTTATCAAAGCCGATTATGACACCAAGGGCGATCCCTTTTACCAGATGATAAATCCCATGAATTACAACTTTGATTTAATTGTAGTTTGGATCCTGCTCCTGGTCATCCTGTTACTGGGGATAGTCACATTATAAACCGGGGTATCACAGGCGGTTTTACCTGCATTTTCCAGCCTATCCTTTTCATTTAAAACTACCTGCTACTTCAAGAATTGTTTGCTTGAGACAGATTTGATATACTAAAAATGAGAAGTTTGCTTTATTTGCAAAGAAGAAAAAAATGGGAATATAGGGCCTGAATCAAAGCTTCCCAGAAAAAGGCTCCGACAATGAATCTGAAAACATTTTTTCAGGTTAAAGGCAGGTGGATAATATGCTTTCAATCGTAGGAATTGCGCCGCATCCTCCGATTATTATTCCTGAAATCGGCCGCGGCAGGCTTGAAGAAGCGAGAAGCACAGTAGATGGCATGAAAGAGCTATGCAGAAAAGTAAAAAATAGCCAACCTGAGCTGGTTGTCGTTATTACTCCTCACGGCCGGGTGGTTAGAAGTGGCCCTGCTATCCTGGCTGCAGAACAGTTGAGCGGAAATTTTGGCCAATTTGGCTTTCCATCCCTTAGTATTGAAATGAAATCTGATCAAGATTTGATCGATCTCCTGGTCCAAGAGGCATCGTCTTCTTCGCTTAAACCGGTATTATTGGGCGAAAAAGAAAATGACAATGAAAGAGGGATAAACCTGGATCACGGGGCGATGGTTCCTCTTTACTATTTACAGGAGGCCGGTTTGTTTTTGCCGGGGTTACATCTTAGCATTAGCTTTGACTCTTATAAAGAGCTATACCAGTTTGGGCAGGATGTGAAAAAAGCCATTGATAAGAGGGGAGTTCCTACCGCTGTTATTGCAAGCGGTGATTTGTCACACCGTTTGAAGCCCGGGGCTCCTGCCGGTTATAGCCCGAAAGGTAAAGAGTTTGATCAACAATTAGTTAGCTTGATTAAAGAAAAAAAGGTTGATGATTTGCTTAACCTGGATCAACACCTGGTAGAAGAAGCTGGAGAGTGCGGTCTGCGACCGATTGTTATAGCCCTGGGTATGCTTTCTGAATCCGGTTTTACCCCTGAGATTATATCATATGAAGGGCCTTTTGGCGTTGGCTACCTGGTTTCAGCTTTATATCCTCAGCAAAGTGGCTAAAAAAATTACGGGAAGGGGGAATGCCTTTTGACTGATCATTATTCAAAGCTTCATCCGGCCAAGCTGGCCCGCAATGTTTTGCATTATTATCTTACAAATAATCGAATGCCTGAACTGCCAGATCCACTGCCACCTGAGTATGAAACCAGGGCTGGAGTATTTGTTTCTTTAAAAAAAGAAGGGGAATTGAGAGGTTGTATAGGGACTTTCATGCCGGCTCATGAGAATTTGGCTGAAGAAATAGCAGTTAATGCGGTTAGCGCCGCAGTTAGGGATCCCCGGTTTCCGCCCGTGCGCAAAGCTGAGTTGCCTGATTTGGATTTATCGGTTGATATCCTGGGTCCTCTAGAAAAAATAGACAGTAAAAAAGATCTTGATCCCCGTCAATACGGGATTATGGTCCGCAAAGGATCTCGTTCCGGGTTGCTTCTGCCAGACTTAGACGGAGTAGATACGGTGGAGCAACAGCTTAATATTGCTTTTAGAAAAGCTGGAATAGCACAGCATGAAAAAGCAGATCTCTATCGCTTTAAGGTTACCCGTTACCCGGAACAGCACAGTTAGATCATGAACTGGTGCAGAAAGTCTTTTAAGGGGCGGTTAAGAATGCACAAGGCGAAATATTACCAGAAAAAAAATGATCTAATCGACTGTATGCTCTGTCCTCGCAACTGCCGTTTAAGTGAGGGGCAGGTTGGAACTTGCGGGGTTCGCCAGGTAATCGATAACGAACTGTATTCTACTAATTATGGCTGCCTGGCAGCATTAAATTGGGATCCCATCGAAAAAAAACCTCTTTATCATTTTTATCCCGGTAAGACAATTCTCTCACTGGGCACTTTTGGTTGCAACCTTTTGTGTTCATTTTGTCAGAACTGGACCCTGGCGAGAGGTAACCCGGAGCAAGCAGCCAAGGTGATCAATCCTGAAGATGTTCTCAGGATGCTGGAAAGAGAAGGAGGTCCGGAAAATGTTCCCGGGGTGGCCTACACCTACAATGAGCCTTTCATCTGGTATGAATTTGTTTATGATACATCCCGTTTACTGCACGATAATGGATATAAAAATGTTTTAGTTACTAATGGTTATGTAAACCGTGTTCCGCTGGAAGAGATCATTCCTTATATCGATGCCATGAATATTGATGTAAAAGCTTTTAATGATGCCTTTTATAAAGATTATTGCCGGGGCTCAAAGGGCCCCGTAATTAAAACACTAGAGCTAGCTGTAAAAAAATGCCATGTTGAGGTTACCTGTTTGCTTATTCCCACTGTTAATGATGATCCAGGTGAACAGGAGAGCCTGGCCCGGTGGCTTGGCAGCCTAAGCCCAGATTTGGTGTTGCATTATTCACGGTATTTTCCTAACTATAAACTAGATAAGCCTCCTACCCCGGTTTATGTGATGGAAAAGGCTAGAGCTATAGCACGCCAGTATTTAAATTATGTATTTTTAGGTAATGTAGAATTACCTAATGCTGCTGATACCAATTGCCCGCACTGCGGTAATTTATTAATAGCACGCAGTGGTTACCGGGTTAGGATCCCCGGCCTGGAAGGGAATTGCTGCAATAATTGCCATAGGTATATTAACCTTGTCAGGTCTTAGGCCTTTAATTCTTAAATCCTGAGAAATAACTGGTTAAACTCTTTTTTAATCTTCCTGTAAAAATTTTTTTGCAATGTTTTTGGGATCATTTTTATAATTCATTCTTGTGATGATCACCTGTCCAGGTCAGGTAAAAGATGATCCTGTGTAAAGGTTATTGGACGTGATATGAGCATTGCCAAGAAAAGGACAATAAGCATGATAGTTGAATATTCTTACATTCCCACCCTTGCATTTAAAATGCAGCAAAAATAATGGTCAAAAGTAGCCTGATGATGTTACAATAGAAAG
>PWMM01000056.1 GCA_003558195.1 Syntrophomonadaceae bacterium | reverse complement strand
TTGCTACAGCCAGTGTTTTAACTGAAATGGCAAAAGGTAAAGCGCTTCGAGAAGCCATTGCTATAACGGAAGAAGATGTGGTTAAGGCCCTTTCCGGACTGCCTGAATCCAAGGTGCATTGCTCCAACATTGGAGTAGCTGCTTTAAGACAGGCTGTGGTTGACTATTTGCAAAAGCATAAGAAAAAGAAACAATACCTGTAGTGATATTAAGTTAATTTAAATACTGTTTCATGGAAAGGAGCGATCTTATAATGGCCACTAATTGTTATAAGTGCCAGGAGAAAGTAGTAGAGGAAGATCTTTATTATTACCAGGAGCAAAGAGTTTGCGAAGATTGCTACATGGAACTTCTGCAGCGGCCTAAGACCTGTGATGTGGCGGCTGTTCAGATGGCAAAGAAACATCGCCAGAAAACAGGGCAGACCGGAACTGACGGTTTACTTGATATTCAAAAGGATATCTATAATTATATTTTAGAAAAGGAAAAAGCGACTCGCCAGGAAGTTATGGCTGCTTTAAACATATCAGATCTCGAGCTTGACAAGCAGATTGCCATTTTAAGGCACTGCGAGCTGGTGAAAGGGCGAAAAGAAGGAAACCAGGTTTACCTCGTTTCTTTTGACTATTGATTTTTACTGTTGATAATTAAGCTGCTTATACGGGCCAGGGGTATAACAGCGATTATGGTAAAGATGCCTACAGCTATAAAAGCGCTAGCCAGGCCAGGCCCCTGGGCAGCCAACCCGAAAGCAAGAGCTCCGATAGCAAACATAATATCAAGAGAATTTTCCTGCAAACTCATGGTTGTAGCCCGCAGTTCTGGTTTGCTTAGTTCAATTAACCAGGAGGCAAAAACCAGGGAACTACCCTGGATGCCCAAACCTAAAATCACAGCACAAACAATGATCAAAAGGGGTGATAGGGAAATCATAGCAAAAACTGTCGTTCCCATCCCGAGAAATAATAATAATGGCCAGGCTAGCTTCTGGCGGTTGACAATATCAGATAGTGCTCCTGCTCCCAGGCAGCCTGCGATGCCGGCTGCACCCATTATTATAAAAAAGTGTGGAGCCTGGGAATTTGGAGCTGCAGATTCAATATGCACCGCTGCAAAGGAAACTATACCGCTATATACAAAAGCATAAACTAAAATCCCTCCCAGGACAGGGTAAATTAATTTTTCATTAAGGGCTTTTTTGATTTGGGCCAGGGATCCGGCAATTGGAACCGTGCGGTAAGACACTTCAGGGATTTTGACTGCGTAAAGGAGCAAGAACGAAATGACGCAGGTGATAGCGCTGAAAGCAAACCAGGTTTCATAATTAAAATTGCCAACTAGGTAAAGGGCGGCCGAAGGGCCGGCCAGAAGTCCCAGGTTTATAAAAATACGCGAAGTTCCAAGGCAGGTGCCTATTTTTTCCGGTGGAGCCATCTCAGAAGCCAGGGTGGAAATGCCGGGTAAATAAACAGACAAGCCTATGGATTGATACATTCTTGCTGCTAAAAGCATGGGGTAAGTAGGGCTTAAATAGATTAAAAGAGGCGTGGTGGCAAAAGCAAATACACCGAGTAGCATTAAGGGTTTGGGGCCTTTTTGATCCATGATCGGACCAAATACAAAGCGCAGTAAAACTGCTGTCGCAGAAAAGATCGTGTTTTGTAAACCAGCGAGGAAAGGGGTGCTCCCTAACTCCAGGCTGTAACCGGGTAAGACGGCGATAGAAGCAAAGAGGTTGCTTGTGAAAAAAAATACTGAGCCAAAGAACAATGCCCAGTTTACAGGTGTGCTTTGAAATTCTGTGCCCCGGTGATTTTGATTAATTTCTAAATGCATATCCTAAAAATACCCCTTGGATAAACGGCCAATGTAAATGCCTGAAATTTTGTTCAGGGTTTAATCTGATCAGCAAGTTCTTTAGCGGTTACTGCTGCAACATCGGCAGCTACATAGTGATTGGCAGCTGCATCAAATAGCATTGTAGCCCAGGCTGCTTTTGAACCAACCGGCAGGCGGTAACAGAGGAATAGGGGCAGGCGAGGTAACGCTCGCCACTCAATGTTTAGATCCCCGGGTCCGCTTAGTTCCCACCCGCCGGTGGATAGGCATTTCTGCCGCAAGCCCCCGAGATCGTCACCCCAGGCCTGGGCCAGTTCGTCTCCGCAATAACCTTGAAAAGCTTGCTGGTAAAAAAGGCCTCCGATTTCGCTTAAATTAACCCAGCGTCGTGTCAGGGGCGAGCCGTCGGCCCGATCGAGGTAATGCAGCCAGAGGGCCTCTTTAACCAGTTTCGCCTGGTTGCCTGCACTGTCAATAACCCTTAATTCAGGCCAGGTTATTATAAATGTTTCTAAAAAGTGGCTGCCGCTCAGGGAAATGGAGCCATCTTTAGCTTTTTGCAGGCTCATTGCTGCAAAACCGGCAATTTCCTTAAGATCACGTTTTTTTAAGTCTTCCCTGTACTGGTTGCAGCGATGGCGCAGGGCTTCTTCTCTTTTCTGCTCGTTAGCAGTATCATTAAGCAGGTGAAAAACCTGGTCCTGGTTTTGCTCGTGCATTTTATCACCGCCGTTTTTTAACAACTGCGCCCATTATAGCGATAATAAAGACTATTAGTCAACGCTGTTTGTTTTTTGACTTTTTCTATTCAGTAATAACCTGACCTGCTCCGGGTTTATTGATAGTCACCTTTCCTATAAGATGCTACCGGAGCAATTAGAATTCCATTGCTCTTTCACCTTTAATATAGTTTTCAGGTAAAAATCGACTAATGCCGGATCATTAAGTCTTAAAAGACATTTTAGTTTGAACCGGTAGAGCCTTTTCTTTAAAGAAAAAAAACAGGGAATTTGGAATAGAGATAGAAGTATTTAAGGAAGGGTGAACAGTATCAGATTTTTTATCTTACCTTAAATTGCATTAGTAGGATTGTTCTATGAATTATGAAGGATCTAGATAACTAATATGCATCATAACGTAAGTTTAATATTTAATTATCCAGGCAGTCTTTTAAATGTTAGTGTGGTTATCAAAAAGGTTCGTAACTAAGTAAAAGCCTTTTAAATCATGAAAGCATAGATTATTACTTTAAGAAGGAGAGTGATCCCAATGATAAGAAGTGATATCAGGGCATATATTAACATCGGAGCCCTGATTGCGGTACTACTAGTTAATTTTCTGTCCAATGCATTACCGATTAATAATTTGACCCAGGATGATCTGTCTGTTTTAAACCCTGTTTTGATAACCCCGGCTGGCTATGTGTTCTCGATCTGGGGTTTAATTTACCTTTCGTTAATTGCGTTTACAGTTTATCAGGCTTTACCACGCTACCGGGAAAGCCCTGCGGTGAAGGCAGTCGGAATTCTTTTTGCCCTGAGCTGTTTATTTAATATCCTTTGGATTTTTCTATGGCATTACCAGCAGGTGGGCTGGTCGTTTATTATAATCCTGTTGCTCCTGGCTACTCTGGTAATTATCTATTTACGGCTGGGAGCTGTCACGGCAGAGCGAAATATCTACGACCGCATTCTGGTAAAATTCCCCTTCAGCCTTTATTTAGGCTGGCTCTCAGCAGCAACGATTGTTAACTTTAATGTCTGGTTGTTTAATATCGGCTGGTTAGGCATTGGAGCAGGTGGTGTCTTTTTTACAATTTTAATGTTAATAATTGCTGCTCTGTTAGCGGTTGCTGTTTTTTACCTGCGCCAGGATTACATTTATTCCGCCGTATTTGTTTGGGCTCTAATCGGTATCGGGGTGCGTCATGGCACCGACCTGGTAATCCTTACCATAGTGGCCTGGCTGGCTGCTGCAGCCATTCTCTTTTTCCTGGGTTGGATTACAGCCCGCCAAGGCGGGATAGCCATGCGGCAATAATTGCCTGTTAAAGATGAGCTATTAATTGTAAGGATAAACGAGTATCTAAATCAACAGCTACGATGCGGAGCGCTCTTCGCTTTTGTAGCTGTTTTCTTCATTTTTGGTAGATCTTTTAATTAAATACCATCTATAAGTTTATATTTACAATTTATGTTAACCCATCATAACTGGCATTCTAACTCTTTGCTATGGCCGGTGTAAAAATATCTTGACAAACATATTGTTTTGTTCTTATATGGGTATATTATTATACAAGGCGGGTATAAACCGTGAAAGAAACTTTAAAATGGGAAAGCAAAAAGGCTAAGGCGGTTCAAAGCCTTTATGGTATGGTATCTACAGCTTCTAGTGTTGCGACAGAAGCCGGATCAAGTATCCTGCAAAAAGGTGGTAATGCTGTGGACGCAGCCGTGGCCGCTGCTTTTTGCCTTGGTGTTACTGAACCCCAGGCATCCGGACTGGGTGGGCAAAGTATGGTCTTGTTGCGCAATGTGTCTGATGGCGACATATCACTGGTAGCCTATGATGGTTCATCGCGGGCCCCCTTTGGG
>PWMM01000185.1 GCA_003558195.1 Syntrophomonadaceae bacterium | reverse complement strand
TATGGTGATATTCGCCCGTGAACATATGTTCGCCCCCATCTGGGAGATTTACAACCACTTTACACCACTTTACACCACTTTACTCTATATTTCAACCCCTATTCACTATTTTTTTTAATATCTTATAAAATTTTTTTAAAAAACCGAATTTTGACCCTTTTTTTACTGAAAACCTATACACCAGTCATCCCGAAACAGGCCTTGCCGGCCATAGCAACTTGCTATTGATACTAACTGCAGCTTTAAAGCGCTAACAGCAAGCATCCATTTAAGATGAAATGATCTGCTTTGGTTTTCCTGTCCGGCGATTTTTATTTTGAGGGAAAAGCTATCGCCGGTAGCCTTTGTAAAGGTTAAAGAAGTTAAGTTTACTGCCTTTAAACTTTATTAGAGGGCAACCGTTTAGGATTTTAGTAAAGAGGGACAAATAAAGAGGCCGTATAGGGCCAATATTGGCAGGTGAGCCATTGCCATCAGGCGTGAAGTGCATGTAGATCATGAATAAAGCGGAAAGCAGTAAAAGCAAATCAAATAAATTTCTGACTTGCTTCTGTCAGGCATAATAAAAGAAATTTCTGTATAAAAAATGATCTAGATTAAAAACAGTTAATTTGCGAGGCTTGTTGTGAAGCATACTAGTTTTTTAGCCTAAGCTCTTTCAAGAAGAGTTAACGCAGGTATTCTATAAAGGAAGTGGCTGTAACAAAGTAAATCATTAAGCCGGTAACATCTTTAATCGTGGTCACAAATGGTCCGGCAGTAATAGCCGGATCAATATTGATCATATTGCAGACTAAGGGTACCAAAGTGCCAATCAGGGCAGCTACACTAATGGTTGCCAGCATAGATATACCTACAACCACACCTAAATAGGGGTTACCCTGCCATATAAAAGCTGCTATAGAGATCATTACTCCACAAATAAGCCCCAGGGTTAAACCAATCCGGATTTCCCTGAAAAAATAAGGCCAGACTTCACTCTTATCTATTTCACCTGTAGCCAGCCCCCGTACAAAAATGGTGGATGATTGGGTTCCAACATTTCCTCCCATATCCATAATAACGGGAATAAAAACAGCCAAAACTACTATAGCCTCAAGGGTGCTCTCATAACCGCCAATGACACTCCCTGAAATAAAACCGCCCACCATGCTAATCAAAAGCCAGGGCAAACGCAAGCGAACAACCTTGCTAACAGGAGCTTCAGTTAATTCCATGTCAACTATTTCACTGGCTCCGGCCAGGCGATAAATATCTTCAGTTGCTTCCTGTTCCATAACATCGATAACATCGTCAACAGTAATAATACCCAGCAATCTTTCCCGGTCATCAACAACCGGAACAGCTAGCAAATCATATTTTGATACAATCCTGGCTACCTCCTCCTGGTCAATAGCAGCATTAACGCTGATTACATTACTGCGCATGATAGATTTGAGGATAGTTCCGTCAGAAGCTGCAATAAGATCACGCAATGATAAAACCCCAATCAATTGCCCCTCCTGATCAACTACATAGACATAATAAATTGTCTCAGCTTCGGGAGCTATTTCTCTTAGACGGTCGATTGCATCTTCGACTGGTATATCGGCGGGTAAGGAAATGAACTCAGTAGTCATGAGCCCGCCGGCACTCTCTTCGGGATACTTCAGCAGGCTGCCAAAATCTGATGGATCTTCTTCATCAATTAACTGTAGCATTTCTTCTGTTTCTTCTGGTGAAAGCTTGCCAAGAACATCGGCAGCATCGTCAGAAGCGAGGTTGGTGAGGATTTCCCTGACGCGCTCCCGGTCTAAATGCCTGATAATCTCCGCCTGTTCAAAGTCTTCCATTTCTTGAAGAATAAGGGAAGCATCTTCGCTTGACAGTTCCTGCATTAGATCGGCCTTTTCTTCTATACCTAAATCTTCGATTTTTTCGAGCAGGTCTCCTGGATGAGTGCCAGCCTTTAATTCTCTGCTTATGGAGCGCTGCAATTCATTAGCTGTCAATAGCTTCACCTCCCCCGTACTACGATCGAGTATTACAACAAAATATATTATAGCATTTTAAAAAATCATAAAAAAGCCCCGCCATGCCGTGGACCGTTGGTTTTGAACAGTTCCCCCAAAAGGTGGGTGCCCTCTCAGCTGCTTTGCAGGTCCTCTTTGCAAAGGCTGGTGCGCTACAACTGAAGCCCGGACTCCCATCTGATCAATGTTGGCTCAAAACTTAATCGGCTATCACGAACACAGCAGGGTTATTCCTGTAATTGCCTAACTATTTGCATAAAAATAATAGCACAAAATGACCCTTCTGGCAAGCACTCTTTCTAATTATCGATACCATTTGCCCAGAGCTCTATAGCCATGCCGGTTATTCTAAATAAGGTCATTTTTATAATCTTGCCTTTTTTATTGCTAATCGAACCTGGATTTAACAGCTTTAAATTCAAACCTTATTTGTTTGTTTTTCATGGCTGCATTTATTGTTCATCCTGCTTCTTCTCAATAGCTATTTTCAATTCCTGCAATTGTTGATCAGAAACTGCCGACGGTGCCCCGGTCATAAGGCAACTGGCAGTTGCTGTTTTGGGAAATGGTATAACCTGTCTGATCGAATCATCACCATTAAGAAGGGCAATTATCCGATCTAAACCCAGTGCTATACCCCCATGCGGAGGAGCACCATAGGAGAGAGCATCGAGTAAAAACCCAAACTTTTCGGAGCTTTCTTCTTTTGAAAAACCTAAAAGCTCAAATATTCGGGATTGTATGTCACTATCATGAATACGCATACTACCGCCCCCAATTTCTACTCCGTTTAAAACCAGGTCATAGGCCTGGGCTCTTACTGAAAGGGGTTCTTTTTCAAGTAAATGTAGATCTTCAAGCCGCGGTGCTGTGAAAGGATGGTGATCCGAATCATAGCGCTGTTCCTCTTCATTATAGTGGAAAAGGGGAAAGTCTATAACCCATAGGAAATAAGGTTCTTCAGGCAGATCATCGGGAGCAAATTTAACTCGCAGGTGTCCCAAAACCGTACAGGATGTTTCCCAGTTGTCGGCGACAAAAAGCAAGACATCTCCCGGTTTTGCTTCCATTTTATTGGTTATGGCTTCCCTTAGGGATTGTTCAAAAAACTTAGCAATAGGTGAACGCCAGCCATCACCTTCAACATAAGCCCAGGCCAATCCTTTAGCACCATGCTGCCGGGCTAACAGGGTTAAATCATCTAAATCCTTCCGGCTGAGGTTACTGCCGCCTGGCAAACATAACCCTTTAACTGAACCCTTGTTTTCCAGGGCTGTTTTAAAAACCTTAAAATTACTATCTCGTGCTAAGTCATTTAGATCTACCAATTCCATAGCAAACCGTAAATCAGGTTTATCAGTCCCAAAACGATTCAGGGCTTCCCGGTACGGAATTTTTTTAAAAGGCAGAATTATCTCTGTTCCGTGGATTTTCTCCCAGACTTCTTTTACCAGACCTTCAGTGAGGGAAAACAGGCTTTCTGCCTTTAGAAATGATGTTTCAATATCAACCTGGGTAAATTCAGGCTGACGATCAGCCCTTAAATCTTCATCTCGAAAACAGCGTACAACCTGGAAATATCTTTCGATTCCGCTTACCATAAGCAGTTGTTTGAAAAGCTGTGGCGACTGGGGAAGAGCATAGAACTCTCCACCCTGCATCCTGCTGGGGACCAGGAAATCTCTTGCTCCTTCCGGAGTGCTGCGTGTTAAAACCGGCGTCTCCACTTCCAGGAAATCATAGCGCTCCATATAGTCACGGATTAATTTAATAGTACGATGCCTCAGTTTTAAACGGTTAAGCATTTCAGGGCGCCTTAGATCCAGATAACGGTAACGTAAACGCAAATTCTCGTCTACATTTATATTATTTTCAATGTAAAATGGCGGTGTTTTAGCCTTATTTAGGATATCCACTGCGTTAACAGTAACTTCAATTTCACCTGTCGGTATAGAGCGGTTAATTGTTTCTTCTGAACGCTTTACAACTTTTCCCTCGATCGCTATAACATATTCATTACGTAAGCTTTCAACCAGGCTGAAAAGATCATCACCCTCATGCTGATCGAAAACCAGTTGAACCTGGCCGCTACGGTCCCTCAGGTCAATAAAAATCAACCCGCCATGGTCACGACGCTTACCGACCCAACCGGCAAGCTTTACTTCCTGGCCCACATGATCAACATTCAATTTGCCGCAGTAATGGGTTTTTTGATTTCCTTCAATGGTTCCCGGCATCTTGACTTTGCCATCATCAACTTCATTTTGACCGGTTTTTAGCTTCATCGGGTTACCTTCTCCTGCCGATATTTTATCAATCAACTCATTTCTGGATATTTCCTCCTGTTCACCACTTTGCATATTACGTAAAATGACCCTGCCGGTTGCAATTTCTTTTTCACCCATGATCACTACCTGTTTATAATCTTGC
>PWMM01000195.1 GCA_003558195.1 Syntrophomonadaceae bacterium | reverse complement strand
TTTTCTATTTCAAATAAAAGTTCTACACGCCGATTCAGGTTTCTTGTCATCCAATCAGCACTGGAAAGGTAGACAGTATTCAAGCCGCCCCGGTGGAAATGATAGATCCGGGAATGCTCCAGGAAACGGCCAACTATACTGCGAACACTAATGTTATCGCTGACTCCCTTTACTCCGGGGCGCAGGCAGCAAACTCCACGCACCAGCAAGTCAATTTTAACACCTGCCTTTGAGGCCTGGTAAAGCTTCTCTATGATTTTGGGGTCGACAAGCGAATTCATCTGGGCCCTGATAAATGCTTTTTTGCCTTTGCGGGCATTATCTGCTTCTTCATCAATCAACCGGTTAAATACTTTTCTTAAGTTCAATGGAGCCACTGTTAATTTAAAAAGATCAGGTGGTTCGGAATAGCCCGTTAGCATGTTAAAAAAAGCAGATGCCTCGGCTCCGTAGTGTTCGCTACCGGTAAAAAGCCCCATATCGGTGTACAACCTGGCTGTATTGTCGTTATAGTTACCTGTTCCCAGGTGTATGTACCTCTTAATGCCATCGTCTTCCATTCGCACAACCAGGGTTATCTTGGAATGGGTTTTTAGGCCGACCAGTCCATAAATAACATGACACCCGGCCTGTTCCAGCTTTTTTGCCCACTGGATATTACTTTCTTCGTCAAAGCGAGCTTTTAATTCAAGCAAAACCGTAACCTGTTTGCCTCGATCAGCAGCGTCCCCTAAAGCTTTGATAATAGGTGAATCGCCGCTGACTCGGTACAGGGTCTGCTTTATTGCCAAAACATCGGGATCTTCAGCGGCTTCCTGAACAAAGCGGATTACCGGGTCAAAGCTTTCGTAAGGATGGTAAAGAAATTGATCTTCTTCGGCGATGATCTGAAACATTGAGCGCTCATCAAGGAATACGGAGGGCAACAATGGCACTATCTTTTTAAATTTGAGTTCATCGAAACCATCTAAACTATAAGTTTTCATCAAAAAGGTCAAATCCAGGGGCCCTTTGATCCGGTAGGTTTCATTTTCACCGATTTCCAGGGCTTTTTGCAGCACATCAAGCAAGCTTTTCGGAATGTCAGATTCTATTTCCAGGCGTATAGCTGCACCCCAGCGCCGGCGTTTCAATGATTTTTCAATTTCCTGCAGCAGATCGGTAGCATCTTCTTCCTGAAACTGCAAATCCGCATTACGGGTCACCCGGTATGGTGATGCCGCTATTATCTCATAACTTGAAAATAATTTATCCAGGTAGAGCAGCATGATTTCTTCTAAAAGAATAAATACCCTTTCATCACTGGTGTGGTTGGGGAGTTCAATTAACCTTGGCAATACCGAAGGAACCTGAACTGTTGCGAAAGTTGGAGCATCTTTTTTCCTTTCCCTGATCAGCATAGCGATGTTCAGGCTGCGATTTTGGACCAGGGGAAAAGGGCGGCTGGAGTCCACTGCCATGGGTGTTAACACAGGATAGATAGTTGATTTAAAGTAATTTTTAATATAATCAAGTTGCTTCTTGCTGAGTTTTTTACTGTCAACCAGGTTAAAACCGTTTTTTTTCAATTGGGGGATAATGCTTTTGTTAAAAACACTGTATTGTTTTTTAATCATTATTTTAGCTTTTTCCGCGATCAAGGCCAGCTGTTTCTGTGGTGAATATCCGGCAGGATCAGGTATATCGTAGCCCGCTAAAACCTGATCCTCAAGAGAAGCTACCCTGACCATAAAAAACTCATCCAGGTTAGAGCTGAAAATGGACAGGAATTTCAACCTTTCAAACAAAGGGTTGGTTTTATCCCAGGTTTCTTCCAGGACCCTGTAGTTAAACTCTAACCAGCTTAGCTCACGGTTGATAAAATGCTTATTTTTGAAGCCGGTTTTATAGTTTGTTGCCGGCGGTTTCATAGCTTGCGGCAGTGGAGACTTTGCTTCCTGTGTTATTTCTGTGCTCATAAGAGTTGATCTTCCTTTGGATTAATATTTTGGGGGCAAGACCAAATACTTCCTGGAAATAATAAGCGTTATTATCAAATACCCACTCTTCAAGGGTAGTATCAGTTGTCGATTCAGCCCGGACGAACATCTCTTTTTCTTTAATGACGATTCGGATATTTACCAATTTTTGTTTATGACTGGTGTCAAGAGCATCAGCAAGCCTGATCAGGGCCACCAGCTTCGAAGAGATAACTCTGTCCTTACCGGCTAAAAATGATCTATCTTCAGCAATATTGTAAGGGCTTTCAGCGCTATGATACCCGGCAACAACAGCCACGATATTTAATTCCCGGTTAGACAGGCCAAATAAACCTGAACCCTTGATCAGCTCAGAAGACATTTCATGGTGACGATCGAAGTTAACATATGTCCCACAATCATGCATTATGGCTGCGAGCTGCAGCAAAAGTCGATCACTTCTTTTTAAACCATGGGTTTGCTTCAAAGCATCAAATAAAATCAAGGCATTGTTTTCAACCTTGCCTGTATGGTTAAGATCACTTTTGTACTTTGAAGCCAGGACCCTGGCCTGCTTGATGATGTCAGTTTCGAATTCTTCATGATGCTGCGTTTTAAAGCGCTTATTCACGAAATCGGCAATTAGGCCATCGTTTAGCGATAGGTAGGGAGTAATGATTTTTTTGGCTTTCGTCATGCCTGCAAACTTATTGATTATAATCATTGAGGGAAGAAGGCTTCCCGCCAGGTCGGCAGATAGCCCGTATTCTTCAATTAAAAGAGGAATGGGCTTATTATAGATTAGCCTGTAAAACTTTTTAAAGTTTTTTAAAGTTACCGTATTTAGATCGTCAATCCGGCCTGTTTGATTGCAAAGTTTATTGAGAACTTTCATTTCACTGCCCAGGGCCATAAAATGAGGGATATCAAAATGTTCCCTGGTATTATCTAACCGGTCAGTTTGAGATTCGATATATTCTTCAAGCAAAGCCGGAAATTCCAGGCTTCTTTTTTCAAGGCTAAAAAGACCCTTGCGTAGCCGCAGGTGTCCCAGTTTAATGCTATGCGTAAAGACGAGATAGCCCTTTTGGTAAAGCGTCACCTCTATATTACCAGAACCTACTTCGACCAAAAGCACACCATCATTAAGGATTTTTTCAAACTGGGGCAAATAATTCCTGAGGGCTTTATAAGTCAAAAACTTCTCCCGGGCATTATTTAAAACTTCAACCTTAATCCCGGTTTTTAGCATAATCAAGTCTATGAGCTGGTCTTTGTTGGACGCTTCCCGGATAGCACTGGTCGCTACCGCCTGGGTTTTTTTCGAACCGTATTCGATCATCAGCTTTTTAAACCCGGTCAGGATATCACATATTTCATCCACGGTTTCATACTTAACTTTTCCCAGTGAAAAGACATCTTTACCCAAGGAAGCCGGTTTCGAAAGATTCTCCAGGATCCTGACAGATCCCTGCTCTCCTATTTCAACAATTTTCATTTTTAAAGAATATGATCCCAGGTCAATGGCGCTCATCACTGTCTTTTTTTTGGCGAGTACCAATTTGCTCCAACCCTTTCATCCGGTTATATAATCACCGGTCTTTGACTATTAGCTTTTAAAAATACTTTAAAGTGGCAAGCAGTTTTTTAGCACAGTTAGATCACGGCCATAATCAAAAAGAAGAACTGACGCGGCAGTAGTGCCCTTTATTACGTTAAGGCTATATTATATGCTTCCCCCGTATACTTCCTCAACAAATGATTGGTCAGTGATTGGAGGCCGGACATAAGCGGTATTGTCTTCCCGCGGTGGCAGATCGATATGCTCCGGGGTTAAATCTTCATAGGGAATCTGGTTTAAAAAGTGGCTGATACAATTAAGGCGAGCATGTTTTTTGATATCAGCATTTACTACGTACCAGGGCGCCTGCTTAATATCTGTGTGAGCAAACATTTCATCCTTGGCCTGGGAATAGGTAATCCACTTTTTGCGGGATTCTATGTCCATGGGGCTTAATTTCCAGCGCTTGGTGCGGTCATTCAACCGGGCCTGGAAACGGCGTTCCTGCTCTTCGTCGGAAACTGAAAACCAGTATTTTATCAGGATGATGCCTGAACGGACCAGCATCCTCTCAAATTCGGGGCAAGAGCGCAGGAATTCACGGTATTCTTCCTCGGTGCAAAAACCCATCACTTTTTCCACACCGGCCCGGTTGTACCAGCTCCTGTCGAAAAGAACTATTTCACCGGCACCAGGCAGCCTGGAAACGTAGCGCTGGAAATACCACTGGCTTTTTTCTTTTTCCGTAGGGGTGCCCAGGGCTTCAACGCGACAGATCCTAGGGTTAAGGCTTTCAGTAATCCTTTTGATGACGCCACCTTTCCCGGCGGCATCCCTGCCTTCAAATATAACTACAATTTTTAGACCCCGGGTTTTTACCCACTCCTGCAATTTAACAAGTTCTATCTGCAGCCTTTTAAGTTCAGCTTCGTAATGCTTGTTTTTAATTATCTTGACGAAATTACCGT
>PWMM01000339.1 GCA_003558195.1 Syntrophomonadaceae bacterium | reverse complement strand
TACCTTTATTATCCGAAAGTATAAAAAAAGGTACAATTTTATAAAAGAAAGGGTGTACTGATTATCAGAGGGTTAGACGCTGAGAGGTCGATGTTCTGATATTAAAGTGGGAGATTTTGGGGGAAAGTGGGGGAAAATGGTGTGCCCCCACGCTTATCTTCGACCTCTGAAATTTTTTTATGAAATCCAATTTTATAATTTTTTATAATTCTTAATTAAAAAGAAATCTCGGACAATATGGATGGTGTAGAACATTCTTCACCTGACGTTCGTACAATGGTGACAATGGTAAAAGGAAGTCGTACAATGGTCATAACCCTTCCTTAGTGTTGCAACATTTTTTTATTAAGAAAATTTCCATTAAAAATTGTAACAAAACTTGTTTTGTTTCGTATAATAATGGATTGTTATTTAATAAAGGATTTTTGCAACACCCAGAGAGGGTTATAATTTGCACAATAGAAATCCTACAATTTGCACAATAATAAACTTTAATTAAAATTATTATGACTACATTATTTTGGGTTTATGTCACAGGGGTTTTGGTGGCGTTCATTTACTCTACCTTAATACTCAGGGATGATGAAGGCAGGGTTATGTTAACGTACATTCTCTATTCCCTTATTTTCTCGCTCTTGAGTTGGTTGATGGTCTTCGCATTATTTATTGGAAGGTCTATTTCAATGAGCAGGAAGGAAAGGGAAATGTATAGTGACCCTTACGTTGAGGATGAGGAAGAAGAGTAGGGGTTGGACATTGGTATAATATGGGTTGGTGTACATTAACACTTTGGTTAGTCGTACATTCTACCTTTTTAATTAAAGTTTTTCTTTAAGGTTGGACATTGGTTTTAATTAAAAAAAGAACCCCAGACAAATAATATTATCTGGGGGTTTTTATTTAGGGTTGGTTTCTTTTACGTTAAGAACCAGCTATTGATGATATGACCTACTAATAGTAATACCCACGGTGAAAGTAGATTTCCAAATATAGTACCAGCACCATCTTTATATTTATCTTTTATTACTTGTCCATCACCAATTCTAAAGAAACCGATGAACAGGAATAGTCCCATTGCATGCCAGAATGTTATTTCTGGGAGTGTAGGGAAGACTGGTAGAATAAACCAGTACCAGAACTTGTACAATACGAATCCCCAAGAGAATGAACCGTACAATACAAGGAATAGTGTAACGACTGCAATAACGATAAAAGCGATTAGAATTCCCATAATGATTTTTGTTTTTAATTAATAATTGTTTTTACTGTTTTTATTTAAAGTTTATACGTTCCAGTTTGGTGGTCGTTTCTTATTAATTTTATAGTACACGGCATCCAAGTCTTCGAGTAGTTTAAAGCAACGGTTTTTATAAAGGTTATAGGGATGGTGGACATTCTCATAATGGTCGAGGAAGAGTTTCTTACCGAGTTCTGGAGAGTTAATAAATGCTTTGGTGTACATTGCTTCCATCTCATCTCTGATATCGAATGCTGGCATGGACAATCTCCCAACATAATCCAGTACCTTAATAATATCTTCATAAAATTCTGTATGCGTTTTATCATCGATTATTCTTTGTGTTTGAATTAGTTTTAAACGTTTTTTATATTTATTAATTAAAACTTCTACCTTTTTTAGTTGTTCGCTATTGTCTGGTAAATTGTAGTCATGAATGACACAGGGTTCGCTTGACATATGTGAAATAGATATTGATGCTGCTTCATGTTATTTTTTTATTCTGGTGTGTTGTGATGTCTGATATAATTCATTGCAATGGTTAATGGTGGTTCTTTATTCGATTCACCAGTAAGGTTTACCTCAATTCCAAAACCTTGACTCCAGTCGAATATTAATCCTTCTCCCTCTGGGGTCTCATGCTCCAGTTCCTTGTCGTATAACTGCAGGAAGTTCCCCAGAGCGTGGTCTTTACCTCCAACAAGGGTAAACCTATTATTTTGAAATAAAGTTCTTCTACTCATCCTAATCTGAAAAAATCATTTTAACCATAAAGAATAGTTCGCCAATCACTGCTGCTATGGTTAACCATAGACTCCACCAGTTAAAGGGATTGTCTTTCACCAGATAAAGGATGAATTCTACTATTGCCCAGATACCAAATCCAGTGAGTAGTATCCCACAGATAGCTGCTAATATAAAATAAAGTCCAGTGTTGTTCTTACTTCTATAGGTTCTCATATTATTTTTAATTAAAGTTAGTATTATTTAGGGTCGTATACATATACATCCACGGATGCCACCTCTTTGATTATTTTCTCGATTTCTTCCCATTTACCACCAGCAAGACCACAACCTATCCTTGGCATATGTAGAGTGCCTTTCATTCGGTAGGCAGTGTCGTTTACTCGATTTAAGCACGCTCTGACAGCACCGTACCTTATTGGCGGGTTACCGTCTTCATCGTGCCCTACGCCATGCTGTGCTATCATATTGGCGACAAAGGTGTTTTCTCCTACAGGGACGAGATATGTCCTCCCAAGTTGAAGTTCTTCGATTTTAAGAGACCTGTATTGTTCTTCAGGTGCTCTCCATCGATTGGACAGTGCAAGCACGAATCCTGCACCCCATGCTCCAACATTATTACAGATATGGCAAATGAATTTGATTCCGTCTCCAACAGGTTGGGTTGCGTCCCCTTTTAAGTAGTGTATTTTTACCATAAGAATAGTTTTTTCATTTCTTTTTTAAAGTTCGAAGTACTGTTGTACAGGGAAAGATATTCCATCAACTCTGTCGTACATTCTTCATATGACTTATCACATATTTGTTTCTCGTGATAGAGCACTTCCCCTACTCGTACATTCTCCCCTGTCACATCGCTTTTGATTTCGTAAATATAGTTATTCTTTTTGAAGTTACGAAATTTCTTTTTCAACTTCGGCAAGCGGGTTTTATTATCAACAACCAAGGCGACCTGAAATCGCTTATGAAAATGTGTCTTAGCAATTGGGTTGTCCACCTCTATGATGGACAATCCCAAGCCGTTAGGTAAATCTTGTCTGAGAGTTTCTTTCATCCTACTTTCTGTTTTTTACTAAACAATTCTTCCAGTGCGTCTTCTCCTTTGACCTTTTGTCTCACGTAATCGATATCGATATTTCCCTCGTATCCAATTCGGTCGTCCTGCCAACCATCGCACCAGTTGACCCATGTGAGTCGCACTGAGTTCTTATTCACCTTTGTGACTACATATATTGCATATGAATCTGCCCAAGGGAATTTAATTGTGCGCCCCAAGAGGGTGTTATGTGCACGGGCAATGGTTTTGAGTTCATCCATTAACTTCTCCTGACGCTTCATGATGTTCTGGATACTGTTTTGGTCATTCGAACCCCACTGGTATACAGGTTCGATTTTGTTCATTGCTTCCAACTCCTTGAGTTTAACAATGATGTCTGATGTCAGACGTGATAATCTCGATTCTTTTCTCATTTTAGTTTGTTTTATTGGTTAAACATATTTTAATTAAAATTCGATTTTTTCAGGGTCAAGCGAATCACGAAGTTCGTTAAGTCTTGTTATTGCCTGTTCACGATATTTCTTTTCCTTTTCATATGCATCATCATCTGCTAAGAAAAAGCCAATTAATAGTCCATTCAGGAATCCAAGTAGATGTTCATCCTTATTATTAATCGCATTGTAGGCATCGACTGCTTTACTATATTCTCTATTTAAGAAGTAATCAATGAATCTAACGAACATTAATCGTCTACGGTATGCTCTGATATTTGCCCTATGTGTTAGTCGCTTATTCAGGTGAAGTTGACCTACCATTGAAAGGGGGAAACCAATAATTATCGGTCCGAACAACAAAGAGAATAATACATATTGATTGAATTCCCCGTCATTTTTGATTGTAATAACGACATAAATTATTGCACCGAAAGCCAACACTCCCATGAATATATATGAGAGTATGAAAAACAGTAAACTATACTTCTTTGCTTTTCTTTTTTCCTGTATTGTCATCATAATAATATTATTTTTAATTAAAAAGTTTGCCCTGTATGTATGGTTGTTGTTCAGCAAGCCACCGCTCAATTATTTCCATGTACTGGAGCGTGCTATTGATGCTCATGTTATTCAAGTAGTACGGGTTGTCCAGTCCTTTCGCTTTGAGTTGGACATTATCACTGGTTGTGCCAATGATAGCATCAGGATGTGTTGTAATGAGTTCTTTCAGGCGATGTCTTATTCTTGCTTCAAGTGCAATCATTTGCTCTTGCAAGTCCGTGTGCTTTTTTCTATATTCTTTACTTATCATGTCAATCCTTTATTTCGATTAATGTTACATCCTCCGTGGACATTCCCCTTTCAACATCAACACATCTTACATCAGTTATTAATTCGTTATCTGATGCAAAGGGATGTGGAATATTTTCTTTGAGATAGGCTTTCAGTTTATCACATGCCTGTGCTCTCTGTTCTTCATATGTCAGGTTACTATCCACATCAACAGTAAATTCATACTTGTTGATTT
>PWMM01000213.1 GCA_003558195.1 Syntrophomonadaceae bacterium | reverse complement strand
GGTCCCATGGCTGGGATCAACGAGCACCGGTAGATGGCTTAACTTTTTTACCAGCGGAACTGCACTTAGATCAAGGGTATTCCTGGTGTAAGGTTCAAAGGTGCGTATACCTCTCTCACATAAAATTACCTCGTAATTACCGCCGCTCAAAATATACTCTGCCGCCATCAACCACTCTTCTATAGTGGCGGAAAGACCTCTCTTCAGTAAAACCGGTTTGCGTATCCTTCCTAATTCCCGAAGCAGAAAGTAGTTTTGCATGTTACGGGCTCCAACCTGGAGGATATCAGCACACTGCGCTATATCATTAACAGTAAACTGATCCATAACCTCGGTTACAATTAAAAGATTAGTTTCAGAACGAACCTTGTTTAAAAAATCAAGACCTTTGTCCTCCAGTCCCTGAAAACTATAAGGAGAAGTACGAGGTTTGTAAGCTCCTGCTCGAAATACCCGGGCGCCTGCTTTTTTAACAACACTGGCAGCCTCCATCAACTGCTCTTCACTTTCAACAGCACATGGCCCTGCCATTATAACCAGCTCTGCACCACCAATTGAGGTATCACCGATTTCAATAATTGTATCATCGGGATGAAATTCTCTTCCCGCCAGCTTGAAAGGTCGAGTTATGAAGACAACTTTTTCTACCTGGGGCATCGCTTCTAAGGTCTGAGCTGCTTCTTCGCGACGCTGTCCGATAACCCCGATTATAGTACGGTTTTCGCCACTTGACAGGTGAACACCATAACCCATCTGTTTAAGCTTTCCAGTAACCTTGCTAACATCTTCTTCAGATGCGCCATGGTTCATGACCACAATCATTTATTTAACCCCTTTCTAAAACAAACTCTCAATTTAAATTAATAATTCAGCAATCTGAATTGAATTGGTGGCCGCGCCTTTACGGATGTTGTCAGCTACAACCCAAAGGTTCAAACCATTTTCAATAGAATAATCTGGTCTGATACGGCCAACAAATACTGCATCTTCACCATCTGAATATAATGGCATCGGATATTCTAGCTCCTCAGGGTTATCAACTACCCTCACACCGGGAGCCCTTTTTAAAATATTACGAGCTTCCAGAGCACTTATCTTGCTTTCAAATTCAACGTTAAGAGCAATACAGTGGCCATTTATCACCGGAACCCGTACTGTCGTTGCTGTAACTGCCAAATCTGGTAGCCCCATTATTTTCCTGCTCTCATTGACCATTTTAATTTCTTCTTTGCAATATCCATCTTCAACAAAAACATCAAGCTGTGGTACCAAATTAAAGGCGATCTGGTAATGAAGTTTGGACCCTTTTTGCGGGATAAAATCAGCTTTTATCTCTTTTTTTTCAACAAAATCACGGCATTGCTGTATTAATTCATCAACAGCTTCTTTACCGGCTCCCGAAACTGCCTGGTAAGTGGCAGCAACAATTCTTTTCAAAGGCACCTGGTTTTGCAATGGTTGAAGCGCAACCACCATCTGAATCGTTGAACAGTTTGGATTGGCAATAATCCCTTGATGTTTTTTTGTCTCAGCGGGGTTAACCTCAGGAACAACCAGGGGTACACTGCTATCCATGCGGAAAGCATTGCTGTTATCAATAACCACCGCTCCTCTCCGGACCGCTTCCGGGCCAAATTCCTTACTGATGGCCTCCCCAGCGCTAAAAAAAGCAAAATCAACCCCTTCGAAAGAAGCAGGTGTAAGCTCTTCCACCTCGTAGTTGATGCCATTTACCTGCATACCCTGTCCTGCAGATCTTGATGAAGCCAGTAATTTAAGTCCAGATAATGGAAATCTCCTCTCTAATAAAACTTCAACCATTTTTTGACCTACCATTCCAGTCGCTCCAACCACCGCTACATTGATGTTTTTTGACACAGTACACCTCCATTTACCTGTATTTGATCTGGTTATAATCAGATGTTATGTTTCTACTATGATTCTTCACACTTCGCTTCCGATCCTGACTCATATATGATCTCTACAATAACCGGACGATAATAGGGGTTATTTTTAGCTTTATTATCCCAAACTCTTATCAATAAAAATATTATTGCCATGAATACAAATCCAGTCCCGACAGCATACAATTCTTGATTCTCTTGAAAAGAGAAATGCTCTGCCAGCATCAACCCGGTAAAAATTCCCCCCACTAAGCCGAGCAGGGGAACCATGTAAAGCATAAAGGATACAAAAAGCATGCGACGGTCATCAGTTTCAATCATCACACGCTCTCCTGCTTCAGCCTTAATGGGGTTAGAAACTTCAATCGAAACTTCACGTTTTCCAGCGCCACTTAAAATGCCACAATGCCCGCATTTTTCACAGGACAAGTGCTTTTGCAGGGTTATAATTGCAGTTTCACCCTTATTCTCGGTAATTAAACCGTATTGTTCCATAGAAAACCCTCCCGGGCAACTTACTTCCTGTTTAATATGCCTTGATGGCAAGACTTATTTATAAATCTTAGCACAACCAGTCTGCACTAACAAGCTATTGCAAAACAAATTCCCTGCTAAAGTCCTATAACAGTTTTGCACCATGAGAATAGTTGTCAGGAGTTTAAAATAGCGCTTAATTAATTAAAAAAGAGGCAAACAAAGAGACACCCCGTTTTAAACGGTTGTGCCTCTTTGTGTTATAGTTATTATCCATTTAATCAAGCAGACTAATGATCAAGCAAAAGCTTCCGGGATCTCTTTAAGGGTAGCGTAATTGAAGACCGGGCCATCCTTACAGACATACATGTTTCCAGCATTACAGCGACCACACTTACCAATACCGCACTTCATCCTGTTTTCTAAGGTGGTGAAAATCTGATCATCTTCAAAACCCAGTTTTTTTAAGTTTTCCAGGACAAAACGAATCATAATTGGCGGGCCACAGGTAACTGCTATAGTATTCTCAGGCGAAGGCTTTACATCCAGTAGAACCTGGGGCACAAAACCAACGTTGTGGTCCCATTGTTCCTCTTCTAGATCAATGGTCAGGTGACAGGAAAGATCTTCATTTTGCGCCATCATTTCGAATTCATCCTTGAAGCAAAGGTCCCCGGAAGTCCTGGCCCCGTAAATCATGGTCAGCCCACCATATTTTCCATAGTTAGCCTTGACATACTCAACTACAGGGCGCATTGGCGCCTGACCGATACCACCACCTATAGTGATTATATGTTTCCCTTCCCATTCTTCCAAGGGAAAACTATTACCATAAGGCCCGCGGACAGTCATTTTATCTCCTGCTTCAAGCTGATGTAAAGCCTGAGTTACTTTACCCATTCTCATTACCGAAAAACGTAAAAAATCACCTTCGGTGGGAGAACAGGAAATAGAGATCATGCTTTCACCGACTCCAAGTATACCAATCATTGCACACTGCCCAGGACGATGACTCCAGTTCTTACGAATCTCCTGATCATCGAAAACAACTTTAAAGGTTTTTATAGCCCTTTCACCTGCGGTTTCAAACCAGGTATCTTCAACCGTTGCTGAATAGGGAATGTAGGGGTTTTCGTTGGTTTTCATAGCGCCTCCTTCACCTGCCTCAAAATATCGACAATATCAATGTTCACGGGGCAAAGGTTTATACAACGACCGCACCCGACACAAGCTATTACATCAAACTTGTCGACATAGTAACTATATTTATGATTGATTCGGTTTCTGGTCCGCTCCCGGCGTGAAGGCCTGGGGTTGTGCCCCGAAGTATGATGGGTATATTCACTAAACATGCAGGAATCCCAGGTTCTGCAACGCCTGGCGGAAAAACCTTCTACTTCATCTTGAATGTCAAAACAGTGGCAGGTAGGGCATAAATATGTGCAGGTTCCACAACCAAGACAGGATGCAGACACCTTCTGCCATAAAGGATCTTCCCACAAACCGGGCAGCCCTTCGGGAATACCATCGGGGTTCACATTACGTTTGATCTTTGCAGCAGCTTCTTCATTTAATCTTTCTTTTTCTTTTAAATGATCATCTCCGGAATCTTCTACCACGTCACCTGCTAATTTAAGTAAGGCTTCACCCTTATCAGTTATCGCTTCCAAAAGATAGTGATCACCCAGATCGGTTACCAGCAGATCCAGGCCTTCTTTTGAAGACGGACCTCCGCCCACTGAGGTGCAGAAGCAATTCAAACCCGGTTCATTACAGGCCAGGCCAACCAGGGTTAAGAGCTCCCGGTGTTTTAAATAGTAAGGATCATTTTCATCCCAATTGAAGAGGTGATCCACTATGGCCATAGAACGGGCATCACAAGGGCGAACTCCCAATAAAACAGCTTCTTCTTTCAATTCTGGTGTTTCAAGCTCTTCCCCACCAAGTTGAAATCGGAACATGGTTTCAGTCTGGGGGAATACCGCCTGCTTGGGAGGAACCCTGGTGTTGCCGTATTCAAGGGCGGGTGTTTCTCCTTCAGTTACCGGGGCAAAGCGCATTTCAGCACCTTCACCCTGTGGAGCCCAGATAGTTTTACCGGCCAACTTTTCAACAAAATCAGGCCATTTTTC
>PWMM01000114.1 GCA_003558195.1 Syntrophomonadaceae bacterium | reverse complement strand
TAACTGTATAAGTAAGGTTGAGACGGGCAAATTCTGTCTGCCGGGATCGAAATTTAACCGCTTCAGGATAGAGTTCCACTGCATTTTCGACAATCCAATCATACAACGGTCGGTGGTCTGTATATTCTATGGAACACAGGGAATGGGTGATCCCTTCATGGGCGTCAGAAAAAGGATGATCAAAATCATACATGGGATAGATACACCATTGATCAGCAGTCCGGTGATGCGTCGAATGCAAGATCCGGTATAAAACGGGATCACGCATATTAAGATTCCCGGCAGCCATGTCAATTTTAGCCCGAAGCACCCTGCTGCCGTCTGGAAATTCACCGCTGCGCATCCGCTCAAACAGATCTAGATTCTCTTTAACTGAACGGTTTCGATAAGGGCTTTCCCTACCCGGTTCAGTTAGAGTTCCCCGGAATTCTCTGATTTGCGCCTGATCCAGATCACAAACATAAGCCTTTCCCGCCCTGATCAAACGCAGGGCAAATTCATACTTCACCTCAAAATAATCAGAGCTAAAAAAAAGGCGCTCTTGCCATTCTGCCCCTAACCAGCGTAAATCATCCATAATGGAATCAACAAATTCCTGCTCTTCTTTAATCGGGTTGGTATCATCAAAGCGAAGGTTAAACTTGCCGTTAAAGATTTTAGCCAGTTTATAGTTGAGCAAAACCGCCCGGGCATGGCCAATATGCAGGTACCCATTAGGTTCAGGTGGAAAACGGGTATGCACGCATTTATCACAGAGCACTCCTTTTTCCAGATCTTCCTTGATCATGTTGTAAATAAAATTTGTCATAACCGGAGTATCGGTTTTATTAACCATGTTAACCACCTTTTTAATCATTGATTTTCGGCACTGCGTGCCTGTTCACTGTTTTCTACCCATCATCATCAATTAAGATGGAATATATTTAAATTCAACGACCGTGTTTAAAAACCTTCCTAAAAGTTTATAATAGCCTTTGCAATTAACATTTTTAAGCTGTAATCAGGAAAATAGCACCAGGGTTCAAGGAAGATCAAGCTTTATGGGCTTAGACTCATCAACAGGTCGCTACTGTGATTAAACACTATGTGTTGAAAAACAGCATGTTAAAAGCTACAAGGCACCAGAAAATTATAAAAGGGGAGCTTAATTTATTCCACCGTCACACTTTTTGCCAAATTACGCGGTTTATCTACCGAGCAGCCCCTGGCAACAGCGGTATAGTAGGCTATTAGCTGAGTAGGGACTACGCTTAAAACCGGGGTTAAAATGTCAATTATAGCAGGCAAGTAAAAAACAGCTTCAACCTGCCTGGAAACATCGTCAAAATCCTCCCGGGTTATGGCAAAAACAGCTCCACCCCGGGCATTAACCACCTGAACATTGCTCATGGTTTTATCAAGAACTGCTTCCTGGGTAGCCAGGGCCACCACCGGTAATCCTTTTTCAATTAAAGCAAGCGGCCCATGCTTTAATTCACCGGCAGCACATGCTTCAGCATGAATATATGATATCTCTTTAAGCTTTAGCGCCCCTTCCATAGCCACAGGATAATCCAGGTTGCGGCCGATGAAAAAAGCATTGTCCCAATTAACAAGATGTTCGCAGTAATTTTTTATCAATGTCCTGCTTTCCTCAGATAAAACTTGCTTTAGCTGTCCAGGTAAAGCCAGCAAACCTTCAACCAGCTCCAAAGATTGTCTCGGTTCAACAGTTCCCCTGATTTGACCTAGATAGGTGGCAACCAGGTATAGTGCTATCAACTGGGTTACATAAGCCTTGGTGGAAGCAACGGCTATTTCAGGTCCGGCCCAGGTATAAAGGACCTGGTCTGCTTCCCGGGAGACACTGCTTCCAACCACGTTGGTTATGGCTAATACTTTAAGTCCCTTTGAACGGGCCATGCGTAGTCCGGCCAGGGTATCAGCAGTTTCACCAGACTGGCTGATCACAATAGCCAGTTGGTTGGGGTTAAGAAGAGGGTCACGATAACGAAATTCTGAGGCTACATCAACTTCTACCGGTATCCCGGCAATACTTTCAATAGCCATTTTCCCAATCAATCCGGCATGATAGGCAGTGCCGCAAGCAATAATAAATATTCTTTCTGTTTTAGATAGCTCCTGTGCTGAGAATTCTAATTCCGTCAAATCTACCTTGCCAGCTTCCAGATCTACTCTTTGCCGTAACGTCTCTCGAACGGCATCCGGCTGTTCCATGATTTCTTTAAGCATAAAATGATCATAACCGCCTTTTTCAGCAGCTTCTTGATCCCAGGTTATTTCAAAAATCTCTTTTTCAACAGGCAACCCCTCTTTATCAAAAAGCTCAACCTTTTCAGGAGTAATGGAGGCAAATTCACCATCGTCCATGATACAGGTTTTACGGGTATGAGTAAGCAAGGCCGGGATGTCGGAGGCGACAAAATTTTCTCCCTCACCAATCCCGATAATTAAAGGGCTGGCCTGACGTGCACAAACCAGTAAATCGGGCTGCTTAGAGCCAGCTACTACAAGAGCATAAGAGCCTTCAACCTCAGACATTGCCCTGCGAACCGTTGTAAGCAGATCACCATCAAAATAATATTCAATTAAATGAGCCAACACTTCACTGTCCGTTTCAGATCGGAATTCAATCCCAGCCTCTTCACTCAAACGCTTACGCAAGGCACGATGATTTTCAATTATTCCGTTGTGGACAACAACAATCTCACCGGAAGCGCTACTATGAGGGTGGGCATTCAAATCGGTTGGCGGGCCGTGGGTAGCCCAGCGGGTGTGCCCTACACCTGCCTTAAAAGTTTTATGTTTATCGTCAAGCAATTTTTCAAGGTCCGCAACTGAACCAGCCGCCTTAGTAATGATCAATTGCCCGTTTTCATGGAAAGCCAAACCGGCGGAATCATAACCACGGTATTCCAGCTTTTTCAACCCCTCGATTAAGACCGGGCCTGCAACCCTGGTTCCGGTGTAACCGACTATACCGCACATTTATTAATCCTCCGCTTCTTTAAGGTAATTTTTAATTATATTTCTAATAGTTGATTGTTTTACAGAGAACCTCTGGTGACGATCAGCTTATCCCATGAACATAGACCTTAAATTAACTCCATTAAAACTATTGAATAAGGATTTTCCCATACTGTCAATAATAATTCCGCCAGCATTTTGAAAAATATTGCGATCCAGGGTTCAAATACAAGACCTCGATCAGCCAGGATAAAGCTTGTGGCTCCAGCATCTATTAATCAGATCAAGACTGCTCCTTGTCAATGATACCAGCCAGTTCGTTAGCATATTCTTTTAGTTTTTCTTCATCAAGAGAAGCTTCTAGCATAATCCTGATTTTTGCCTCCGTTCCGGAAGGCCGAACCAGGATCCGTCCCCGTTTGCCCAGTTCTTGTTCAATTTTATTTATGGCCTCTTTGATCCTTTTATTATCATGAAAACCTACTTTGGTAGCTACTCTTTGATTGACCAGGACCTGTGGTAACCGCTCCAGGCTTGAAGCAAGCTTGGAAAGCGGTTCAGATTGTTCTTTAACCACACTTAGTAAATTAAGAGCTGTTAGCAAACCATCACCGGTGGTAGCATGGTCGGAAAATATGATGTGACCGGACTGCTCTCCACCCAAGTTATACCCGCCTTCGATCATTTTTTCTAAAACGTATCGGTCCCCAACTTTAGTGCGTATAACTTTAAGCCCGTGCTTTTCTGCTAAAATATCTAAGCCTCCATTACTCATTACAGTGGCTACCAGGGTGTTTTTATTGAGGCATTTTTTTTGTGCCATGTTGATGGCACAGATCATCATAACCGCATCCCCATCAACAATATGGCCTTTTTCATCAACTGCAATCAGGCGATCGGCATCACCATCAAAAGCCAGTCCCAGGGAGGCACCGGTTTTTAGTACTGTTTGTTGGAGATCGGCGGTATCAGTAGCACCGCAGGCAACATTAATTTTGCTGCCATCAGGCTCATCATGAATTGTAACTATTTCAGCTCCAAGTTGCTGTAACAGTTCCCCGGCCACCCTGCTGGCAGAACCATGAGCACAATCAATGACCAGTTTCAATCCTTCGAGGGAGCTGGAATTTGCTTTTAAATAATCCAGGTATTTCTGAACAGCCTCTCCATCATAAAATGCCTGACCTAGTTCATTTCCTTCCGGGCGGGGCAAGCTATCATTTTCTTGCCAGTAATATTTTTCGATTTCATCTTCCAGCGAATCAGGCAGCTTAAATCCGTTTTTAGAAAAAATTTTCAAACCGTTATCTTCAATTGGATTATGCGAAGCTGAAATCATTATCCCAGCCGATGCCTTTAAAGTTTTAGTAAGATAAGCTACTGCCGGGGTGGAAATGACACCGAGCTGGCGCACTTCACCGCCAACAGAATTAATACCCGCTGTAAGGGAACCCTCAAGCATAGTCCCTGACAAACGGGTATCACGACCCACTACAAATAGTTGATTCTCATTATCTCGGCCCAACATCCAGGCCGTAATTCTACCAAT
>PWMM01000319.1 GCA_003558195.1 Syntrophomonadaceae bacterium | reverse complement strand
CTGCTACGCTGGACCCCGGTATTCATATAAGCTTCGTTATCGTAGCAGATATATAAAATGTCATGGTTGCGTTCCAGCATCCCCGATAACGAACCCAACCCGATATCATAAGTGGCACCATCTCCGCCAATGACGATAACTTTAGTTGACTGGTTACCCTTGAACGCTAAGGCCGCCTCGATACCGCTGGCAACTGCCGGCGCATTTTCAAAGAGTGAATGAACCCAGGGCACATTCCATGCCGACATCCCGTAGGGAGAAGTAAATGTTTCCAGGCAACCGGTAGGGCTCACTATGATCACATCACTGCCACTGGCTTTAAGAATTAACCTGACAGCAATTGATACGCCGCACCCAGGACAGGCATTATGGCCAGGAGCCAGTAAATTTTGTTGCTCTGATCCTTTCATTGTACTCCTCCTTAAGAATTCATTTTTCAGCTTTCTAGCCAGGAGTAGCCGGGATCATAATCATTGGATTTCGAAATTATAAACCCAGCCTAACCTTTTAACCTCAAGTAATTTAAATTAATGCACTGTTGAGGTTGTAAAAAAGGGCTTTGTCCGGCACAGTACCTGCAGCCGAAAGCTTTTCACTTTCTGTAATAATTTCTTTGATATTATGCGGATATAATTCTCTTCCGCCGATTCCAGCAATGTAGTTAATGATAAAGGGTCCATTTTGTTGATATAAAGCTGCTTTTACTTCGCTTCCGAGAATTCCTCCAGAGCTTGCTGAGAAGCTGCGATCAATTACCACAGCAGTTTTTGCGCCGCTTAATACCTCTCTTATCCTGCTGGCTGGAAAAGGCCTGAAAGATCTAATTTTGAGCAAGCCGACTTTTTTATTTTCAGCCCGAAGTTGATCAATTGCCACTTTAATAGTACCTGCTATTGATCCCATGGCCAGAATGATGGTTTCTGCACCTTCCGTGTAATAGGTTTCCACGACATCACCATGATAGCTACCAAATGCCTTCTTAAAATCTCCTGCAACCTGAATTATCTTTTCTTCAGCCCGACCGAGGGCTGCGTCAACCATATATTTAAATTCAGTTATTTTATCATCATCAGTAAGAGCACCATATGTAAGTGGCTTTTGAGGATTGACTTCGTAGGGAGGAAAAAAAACTCCTGTAAAATCTCTGATTGCTTCTTCTTGCCATAATGTTACCGGTTCATAGGCATGGCTAATAATCCAGCCATCCATGCAAACCATTGCCGGGAGCAGTACATCCAGATCTTCAGCTATCCGAAATATTTGGATATGGGTATCCACCGCTTCCTGAATATTTTCCACGTAAAGTTGGATCAAACCCGAATCCCTTAGAGTCATTGTGTCCTGGTGATCAACCTGGATATTGATAGGAGGAGAAAGAGAGCGGTTTACCGCTGAAAAAACCGCAGGCAGCCTGGTACCAGCCATGTTGAAGATAACCTCGGTCATCAATAGCAGGCCTTGCGAAGAAGAAGCACTATAACTTCTAACTCCGGCAGCCGAGGCACCATAAAGAATGGAGGCAGCAGAAAATTCGGAGTCGGCATTAATATATTTACTGTTGATATTACCGTTCGCTACCAGCCTGGCCAGGTGCTCTACAATATGTGTTTGAGGTGTAATTGGGTAAACACCAATCACTCCAGGCTCCAGGGCTCCAACAGTTTCAGCAACGGCAATTGAACCCTGCATTATTTCCCGGCATTTAATCGAACCTTGGTTTACGCTCACCTTGATTCCTCACCTTCAGGCTGCATTTTAATGGCTTCTAATTTACATTCTCTAACACAAATACCGCATCCTTTACAGTAAGTTTCATCGATAGAAGCCAGGCCACCAGTTATAACAATAGAACTGTCCGGACAAAATAGCTCACATACACCACAACCTGTACACTTTTCTTTGTTAATCACCGGAATTTTGTATCTCCAGGTCCCGGTATGGTTTTTTAAAGAGCGGCCGGCCTCGGTAATTCCACCTAGATTTAGTTTCATTTGGGGATCACTCCAAACTGATCATAAGCCATATTAACAGCTTTCTCCATTGCCTCGATATTTTTTATTCCAGTTTCTCCGGGAAATTTTTGCTCAATAGCTTTTTTTAAGGCCTCAATGTTTAAATCACCACAGAGCACTGCAAAAGCTCCAATCATCGCGGTATTCATCAATGGTTTGTTAAAAACCTGTAGAGCTATTGAAGTAGCAGGAAAGCTGTAGATCTGGAAAGATGTTTGCGTTAAGCCAATTGATTCAGGGGACTCTTTGCTGTTAATTAAAACCAGGCTATTTGGTTTAAGACCTTTAAATATATCTACCAGCCCGATCAAGCCTGGATCCTGAACAATTAAATAATTGGGCTCTGTAACCTGGCATTTAAGGAGGATCGGCTTTTCATCAATGCGGCAGAAAGCTTGAACAGGAGCACCCCTGCGCTCACCACCACCGCCAAGATATGGAAAAGCCTGGCTATACTTGCCGTCCTTAAAAGCTGCAATCGCAAGAAGTTCAGCAGTAACCACAGATCCCTGACCGCCACGTCCATGTATCCTGATCTCCTTCAAATAGAAAGCCTCCTAATCATTATACGGTTAAGCTAGGTTATCCTGTTTTTAGCACTGTTTCTACATGATGAGGGCAATTCCCTCTTTAAACCAGGACTGGTCATTAGAATATAACCAAATTATTCTAACTTGGTTCAATAAATTATACCCGCTCCTGAACTTCAAAAAGTTAAGGGCAACTTTTTTTATGCAATCTAATTAGTATTAAGCATAAAGCACCTTCATAGGTTTAGCAAAAACCTTAAAAAGCAGGCTTTAGCTCGCCAATTGCCTCCTCGCGATGATTATAAATAGAAAAGTCAAGCTGATCCTTTATTTGTTGCTCTTCACGGTGATCTATATAATTTAAAATACTCAAGATTTTTACTATTGCCGGCTCAATTGCCTTGATCACTCCACACTCTATTTTCAAGGCAATACCCCTACCTTCACCCAGAATACTCACACAATAAACTCCATCTGCCACCAGCTTTGCCAGTATACGTCCCCCGGTTGACTGCATCAAAACAGTATCAAGCCTACCGGTCCCGGCTACATACCAGGGATGGCTTACCATCGCCTCAGCAACTGTTTGCATTGCCTCAGCTCTTTTTTTTTCTTTAACCCGTTTCGGTAGCGATAGATGGGCATAAGCCCTGGCCATATTAAATAAAGGCATATAGAATATTGGAGCGCCGCATCCATCTACTCCAATGCCGATTTGTTCTTTCCTTAAGCCAGTTACATCGGCGGTTATAGCAAGGACCTCCTGCTGCAAAGGGTGATCAATATTCTCATACTCGTTCACATCATAACCTTTTATAGCTGCAATCGCCAGCATACCACTATGCTTTCCTGAGCAGCAGTTATGTAGCTGGGTCCATTGTTTTCGCTGTTTCAGGATTTCCATTCCAGCTGGCTTAAACATGGGAGGAGCTGGGCCGCAGTTTAAATATGATTCAGAAAATCCAATTTTCTGCAACAAGGCTAGTGCGGTTTCTATATGGCCAACTTCGCCACCATGTGAAGAACACATCAAGGCCAGTTCCTGGCCACTGATATTAAAGTGTTCGATGCCACCTGCTTCAACAAAAGGAAGAACCTGAAATGGCTTTGCTGAAGACCGCCAGAATGTTTTTTTGCTACCATGACCCAGTTCATAGATCAGATCATTATTAAGATCGACCATTACTGCATCACCACGATAAACATTCTCTAACTGACCATTTCTAAAACCATAAACCAGCTCTACCGCCATCTTTATCTCCAATTGTAGCTATATGAATTAACCAGAACCAGGAAATAGTATCTTGAGGAAAATTGACTGTCACTATTTCCGGTGCTGGTTGATATACAGTTGTATTTTAACACAAGTAATGGCTAAACACAGCAATAATAGTGGATTATTAACAGAATAAACTGATCATATGGGTTATGGATACTTACTTTAAAAGATGATTTTTATTAAGAGACAACTAAAGGAGTGAAAGGCTCACATCGCCTGAAGCTGACAAAATCTGATAATATCATTTTATTAGGTTAGCCATTTAAAACCGGGTTTTACATAAATAGCCAGCTTACAAGTAAGGAGTTATTGCGAGACGGATAAAAGCTTGATTCTATTCATTGGTAGGCCGGAAAGGGCTAATCTTTTCCAAGGGAATCAATGATATTTACATAGCTTTTTCCCGGCCTACCCAAAAGAATTAAGAAGGTATGTTGATTTGAGAAAAGCAGTAAGGCTCAAAAAGGCATCCACCCGGGAAAAATGCCGCTTAGACTTTAAAATAATACGCCTTACAGCTGCTTACGCCGGGGCGGCTAATCCGCTCCCGGCATAAGCGCTTTTTAAATATGGCCCGGGTAAGGCCTCTGAGTAGTAGCATAATGAAGCCATCTAATCATGGTAATAAAATCAAAAACCGGCAACCCAACAGCTCTCTGCACCTCAGCAGCATATGGAGGCATATCGCTACACTCAAGGAG
>PWMM01000142.1 GCA_003558195.1 Syntrophomonadaceae bacterium | reverse complement strand
CTTTGTTAAAAGCAGGCATGCATTCACTCCTGTACAATTAGGGCATGTTTTTATCGATGTAGACAGCAAGCCTGCCAAGCATATTGACATAACTGCCGAGCTCATTATCATACCAGCCAAATATTTTAGCATGGGTTACCGGTATATTGATATCGGATTCAGCATCAATTCCATTTTCAGCAAGCAGTTCCCTGTTAACCTGGATAAAACCAGTCCTGGTGTGAGTTTCTACTCCTTCGATTACAATAGCGGCCGGGTATCCAGCCAGGTCAGAAGAAACATTCTGTCTTTCACTGTATATTACCATTCCTTTTTGTGATCCACTGGAAGACCTTTTATAGATATCGTTAATTAAATCTCGGTTTAGCTCAGGCTCACCTGCTTCATTCAATTCAGTTTTAAAAGTGACATTTAACATGATTAAAGAAGAAGTGCTGGTCGGAATGCGCACTGAATCAGCCATAAATCCAATATCTTTTATTTCCGGCATTATCTCCTCCAGGGCATTTGCAGCTCCGGTGGATGTCAGAATGATATTATCATAAACTGAACGCGACTTGCGCATATCAGATGTGCCTGCTTTGGGAACAGCATCAAGGATTTTTTGATTATTAGTAGAAGCATGAACTGTGGACATGGAAGCTGTAATAATTCTGGATGTCTCCCTTGTTTCAAGCAAAGGCTTGATCATATGAGATAACCCCGTAGTAGTACAGCTTGCAGCCGATAGGATATGATGAGTAGAAGGATCATATTTACTATGGTTTATTCCATAAACAAACATACAACTATCCGGGGGTACTTTTTTAGCTCCATCAGAAATTTTAAATGGGGCACTGACAATTACTTTTTCCGCTCCAGATTCCAAATGTCCCCTGACACTACCTCCGGGGCGATCAGCAGGAACAGTGGGGTCAATATACCCACCAGTGCATTCAACAACTAGTTGCACACCTTCCCTGGCCCAGTTGATCTCCCTGGGATTGCGGGATGCGGTATTAAGTTTAATGGCAGTTCCATTAATAGCAAACAAACCATGGTCACGATCTTTTATCTCAATATCTGCAGTTTTACCAGAATAACCATATAAAAACCGATCCATTGAGCCGTAGGTGCTGTCTTTGGTTAAATAATCAATAACATCTTCTAATGTTTTTCCTACTTTGCGCCCGGTGTTTAAAACAAAGCAGTCAAAATACCCGGCATTAAGGTGATTCCAAAGGGTAAGCTTGCCAATTCTTCCAATACCATTAATGCCCAGTATTTTCCTGCTTTTCAGGTAGTCGTTCAATTTCGCATCCTCCCTTTTGGTGATTAAAGATCCTGGACGGGATAACTGCCTGCATAAATATTACCCCAGGTCCCGTCTATGGATATTTCATCTCCTTTATGGATTATGTAATCATTTATTCTACAAAACTTTTCATGATCATTTACCACCAGGTCTTTACAGTTAACAACACACACTTTTCCCAATTTATCTGCAGCAACAGCAGCATGGGAAGTAACTCCACCCCGGCTGGTTACCAGACCGTCACACATAAAAATCATTTGGATATCATCAGGAACGGTATCAGGGCGGATCAAGATCTGGTTTTTTTCCGGGTAGTGGTGCTTGTTATTAATTAAATCATCCATATCAAAACTAACTATACCACTCATAGCGCCTCCCCCTACCCCAATTCCCCTACCAAGCTGTTTCATTTCATCAATAGAGCTATTGAAAATGATAGTTTTTTCCTGCTGCACAATATTTTGTTCACGGATTTGAAGAATATAGAGATCGTCAGGGTTTTCAGATTCAAAGGTGAACTCTATTTCCTGGTTATTGAAACCATATTTTTCTATTAATTCTGTAGCAATTAAGTGAAGCTGTTTATAAATGGCGGGGAAAGCTGATTCAAGTGAAAAATCACTATCTGTGTAGTCATCCGTTCGCTGACTTTCAGAGACAGGCATCGTATAGACCAAACCGGCTACAATATCCTCACCCTGGCTGCATAAAGTAAAATCTCCATAAAGATTTATTCCCGGTTTTTTAAGTTTAGGGTTGTGTGTAAAAACTACACCGGAACCGGATCTTTTTGATCTATTCCCCATAACCATTTTTTGGACCAGCACTGCTGTTCCCCATTCATCAGCTATTTGCAAATGCTTACGATAGGCAACAGTGCGCTGAGAAGACCATGAATTAAAAATATTGTTAATTGATTGCCTGAGTTGATCATAAGGATCTTCGGTTATAAAAACGCCATGCCGGTTCAGCGTCTTTTTATATTCAAGAGCCAGTTCTTTCATTTGAGGAGCTGTGAAGCTGGCTTTTTTCTCAACATTATACTTGCTTTTTACCCGGACCATCACTTCATCAAAGTAATCCCGGTCCACTCCATGAGACATTCCCCAGCTCTGGATAAACCTTCTGTAAGCATCCCAACCCATCCAGGCCGTTTCAGGATTTTCACCAAGAGCCAGGGCGGTTTTATCATTCATTCCAACATTAAGAAAAGTTCTCATAGCTCCAGGCATTGATATAGCAGTACCCGACCGGACTGAAAGCAAGAGAGGATTATTGGGATCTCCAAACTTGTAACCACTCGTTTCTTCTATACCTGCAAGATACTGATAAATCATGTTATCTAGATCCTGGCTCATCGAGTAATGTTCAAATATTGTATCTTTATGCCTGTAAACTTCAGTGGTTAAGACAAAGCCAGGTGGTATTGGCAGGCCATAGGAAATTAACTTTTTCAGGTAATAAGCTTTAGCTCCTAAAAATAACTGGTTATCCATCTGCAAGGTTTCCCTGTCTAGAGGACTAATCGCTAAATCAGGATTATAACTCATCATGTTATGAATATGAGCTTCAGAGTAATTTTCCAGCATATTGTTAATCATATTCATAGCATTGGCAATGAACTGGTCAAGTTCTTGAATTAAAAAAGCTGATGATAAAATGTCACGATAAAAGATTTCCGATTCCTTGGCAATTACTTCGGGATCATCGCTAAAGATTTGGGGCACTACAGTGTTTATAGTTTCATCATAAACTCGAATAAAGTACTCATTGATTAACTCTTTTATATGCTGCGACATGAAACGGAAAATGTTCATGTATTGTTCAAGAGTGACACTGGCTGAAGTCAGGCTGTACCTAAACATTTCCAGGGTCGAATTAAAATTCTGATTAACCACTCCATCCAGTTCAAGTCCAGTTTTAAATAAAACCAATACTTCATAAATATTTTTCAATGTTTTGGCAGAAATATAGTCCAGATCAACTTCATTAACAATTTCTTCCATAAGAAGTGATGCAACTTGCTCCAAGAGGTACATCAGGCCTAATGCTTCAAACTTTGGCTCTTTATACTGCCCGTACATGGAAGGAATACCTGCAGCAATATGACGCTTATAATATATAGTTTCAATTGCTTCCGTTTTTTCTTTGCTCAGGATAACATTTTTAAGTGTAACCATATAGGAATATACTTGTCCCAGTGCTTCCCGGTAACGTCTTTCTTCCATTAATTTTGAAAAGTACTGAATATCTTCTTTGCTATAAAAACGGCTTTGCTTTAAAAGACCAGTAATATTGCGCGTTTCGAAGGAATACTTTTCAAGCAGCAACTGGTAAAGTTGAATCAGGTAAATCAAGCGCTTTTTATCTTTTTCATTTTCTTTGGGCAATGTATCAAGATAAGCTGCAACTTCTTCTTCGGATAGCTTCAAAAGGCCGTTATGATCTACGCCAAAATGATTACAAACGGTACGGGTTAACCGGTTTATTCTAATATAGTGCTGGTCCTTTTTATGCAGGGTGTTATAGACATCTTCCGGCAGCATATCTCTTAGCTGCTCTACATGCCCGTTGTACCAAAAATCGGCAACTTTTTGGACCAGGTTGATATGCGTATTATTGCTTTCGGTGTGAACCTGCTTTCGGACAAAATGAATAACCCTGTCTTTACGACCCACCAGCTCATCAATAACTGTACTTACTTCACGTAATTTTCCCTCAGCTCCTATCTCATTAAAGTAAACCGGGAAAAAACGAGCCAGCTGTTTAACCTGCTTGTATACCGGTGCTATATCGGCATTTAATAATCTGGTTACATCGCGTTGAAATAAATCTGTATCAGAAATGAATATACCCCCGAGTCTTAAATTTACTACCAGGGCTGAAAGGAGTTTTTTAAATTTATAGGGGGATGTTTCAATCAAATCAAGCCAAATCCTGATATTTTTAACGTGGTCAGCATTTGCTTTTGTTTCCCAATCTTCGGTTATAACAATTTTGCCGGGATAAACAAAACCAAACTCAATTAACCTCTGCATATAATGAGAGGTCATTTCCTGGTTATCCATACTGACAATTTCTTTACCAAGAGTAAAAAGGCAATCCAGAACAGTGTCGGTTTGTTGATCTTTTAGCTCTTTGAATAGAGTAAAAAGCATATCAATAAAATGGCAAACTTCTTCCTGGTTAAGTTCATCAAGAGCCGTCTTCAAAAGACGGTTAAGATCATAAAGCAGATGTTTTTT
>PWMM01000060.1 GCA_003558195.1 Syntrophomonadaceae bacterium | reverse complement strand
TTTTATTGACTTGCAGTCTATTGCTTTATATAATGCAAATATGCAGGAAAAGGGCAAACTCATAGTAATATGGGGACGCAAAGCCATGGGTCCTTTAGTAGGATTGCCAGGTTGCCGAGGCAAAATGTTTTTTAATCAGCACGAGTTATGCCCGAGGCAGCCCCTGTGGTTGCCTTAACTTACATTTACTAAAATATAATGCTTAACGGAGGTGGTGTTGCTTTAGCAGTAAGTTCAAATGTATTAAGCTTGCAACTTCAATTTATTAAAACTAATACAATTTTTTTAGGGAGCTGTTTACTAAATGAATAAAACCGAATTAGTAGATCACGTGGTAGAAAAAACTGGCATGATGAAAAAAGATTCAGAGAAAGCCGTTAATGCAGTTCTTGATTCTATTACAGACACACTGGCCAAGGGAGAAAAAGTACAGCTGGTTGGATTTGGCACCTTCGAAGTCCGCAAAAGAGAGGCAAGAGAAGGGCGTAATCCAAGCACCGGCGAAACTATAAAAATAGCTGCTCAAAAAGTTCCGGCATTTAAAGCAGGGAAAGCACTTAAAGAAAAAGTTAAATAGTCATATATATTGAAAGCCCCGGCTAAACGCCGGGGCTTTCTTATTTGCTTTAATATGCTCGGCAAGCACATAATTGATTAAGATTTTTCACCTTGCACCACAATACCCTTTCTACAACTTTCTTAAAAAAGCCAGCTAAGTTAATTTGCTGTTTTTAGTTAATAAAAGTAAAACATAAATAATATTTACTGCAACTTTTTCCAACACCTGAGGTATTATTAACCATAGAGTACTTTTTACTGGAGGCGGACAAGCTGGTTGATGCATCTGTGATCAATCTGATCAGGCGTTGCAAAGATAATGACGAATATGCTTACAACCAGCTAATCAGCCAATACGAAGCATATATTTACAGAATTTGCTATGACTATACCAAAAATAAAGAGGATGCTCTCGATATGATGCAGGAAATCTATATCAAAATATTTCGCGGTTTAAAAACCTTTGATGAAGCATACCCATTGCTGCCATGGTTAAAGAGAGTTGCAATAAACGCGTTGATTAATAACAGTAGAAAAAACCGATTAGATGAAACATCCCTTGATAGTTACTGGAGCGAAAATGAAAACACAAAAGAAACATTTCGCCCCGAGTTGTTCCTGTCAGCGAAAACAGATATTGAAGAAGAAGTTATTTACAAAGATACGCAAGCTATAATTGACGGACTAATCTCTGAACTGCCTGAATCTTACAGGCTTGCCCTAACTTTGCGGTACCATGAAAATATGAGCTATGAACAGATAGCATCATTTCTTACTCTACCTTTGAACACAGTGAAAAGTAATGTCTACAGGGCCAGAAAGGTGCTTCGCCAAAAAATGCAAGCCTGTGAACTCCTGGAGGTTTAGATATCATGCATGAACAATTTGATGATTTATTGCAACAGTATATCGACAGTGATCTTGGTGTTCTTGAAAAAATTATACTAGAAGAACATCTGGCCAACTGCCAGATCTGCCGCCGAAATTTGAATCATCTAAAGCTTATGGACTGGGATCTCAAACATCGACCTGTAATTGAAGTTCCGCCGGAATTAGAATCTTATCGCAAGGCAGCAATAAATAATTATCTTGCACAAACATTAATAGCTGAAATAGAACCACCCATTGATAAAAACTGGTATTTGCAGCAGCATATCATGCATTATACTTTTAGCTTTATTTCATATAATCCGGTCAATCGATCTGTTACCCGTTCTGCTAAAAAAGCAGTTTCCCTTTTTACCAGGGCAGCCGGAAAAAGCATTAAAAAAAGACGTCCCCTTTTTGCACGCTTTATCCCGGGCCAGGCCTAAAGGAGCTTATGAATGGTGAATGTTTTGATCATATTTTTTTATATAATTGGCAGCCTATTATTACTGCTATTAACCCTGCTAACCTTAATTCTGATAATTCCTTTTCGCTACTATGTTGCCGGCGGCTACAAGAATAGGCCCTGGATCAGGTTCAGCTTAAGATGTTCGCCTGCATTTATTCTTGTCGGGACCTGGGACATAGAAGACAGCAAGTTAATGCAAATAAGGTTTATTCTTTTAGGGATACCAGTTAAGTTAGATCCGCAAAAATTAAAAGTCAAAGAAAAAACAGAAAAACCAAAAAAAGATGGTAAAAAGAAAGGCGTTTCCTCGATACTAATAATACTAGATAAGGAATTGCGCATCAGGGGCATTGCACTAATCAAGGAACTCTTAGGGATACTTATGCCTGATCAACTATACCTGGAGGGTAAAATTGGTTTTGAAGAGCCTCATCTTACCGGCTGGTTAGCAGCATCTACTCATATTCTCGACTACTGCTGTAAAAAAGCGTTCATTAAACTGGAGCCGATCTGGGAAGGCGAACACTTTGAATTTGAAGCCCAACTTACCGGCCGCATCATGGTAGGTCTGATCCTGATTAAGATAGGCTGGTTTTTGCTTAGGCTCAAAACTAGACAATTATTTTCAAGCTCTGAAAAAAAAGAACCTGTCAGCTCAGACAGTTATTAAAATATTTGTACATGACAAAAAGCATGCAACTTATACCAAAAAATAATGTATTTAAAATTAGAAACAATAAAGGAGGAAATTAGCATGACCAGAGGCAGTGAAGTTTTCAGCACCCTGTTTGACAAGCTGGAAAAGTTTATCCGTACCGAAACTGTGGTAGGAGAACCATTCCAGGTAGGTAGCATTACTATGGTTCCCATTATAACTGTATCTTTTGGCGTTGGCGGAGGTGAAGGATCCGGAAAAGATAATAAAGGCAATGATGGAAGTGGTGGCGGTGGCGGTGCAGGTTGCAAAATTGCCCCCAATGCAATACTGGTAATAAAAAATGAAGAATTAAGTGTCGTTCCCCTGACCAGCAGGGGTTCACTCGAAAAGATAGTCGAGATGGTTCCGGAAATATTAACCAAAGTCGAAAGCTATAAAGCAGATCAAGGTTGCAGTCCCGGCCATGAAGAGTAGAACATTATAGGTTTTAATACATCAAGGGGTTTAAACTCTTAAATTAGAGCTATTAAACCCCTTGGAAACTTAATAAAGATGTACATTCAAACCTTCTCTATTTCTTTTTAGATCATAAATCATTACCTATCACTTTAAGCACCCTGGGAATTAACCTGAAAGGAACGGCTGCAGCCAGGACCTGACTAACTGTACCTGCAATATAAAAATCGTAATCCGGGCAGTAAAACAACCAGGAACCATTAGCTCCGGTGTGCCCAATTACTGCTGGTATTTGTTGGAACGGAGTGAAAAGGCGAGGCATCTCAAAGCGCATCATGCCAAGCCCATATTCTATCGGCCAGCCCGGTGCAACAGGGCTGATTAGAAAACCAAATTGATTCCACTTCTCTCTCATTAATAACCCCGTTGCAGGATGATTAAATGTTTCCCCGCTGATCAACGCCCGCATAAAGCGAAGCAAGTCTCCGGCGGTGCTGTTGAGATCACCAAATGACTCCATAGCCAGCGGAATGTGAAGCTGTTTTTCCCCACACCAGGTAGGAATAGATGTCGCCTCATGGTCAAGGGGTTTAGTTCCAGGGTGATATGTGCTCCTTAAGTTTAGTGGTTTATAAAACATATCTTTAAATACCAGATCAATGGAGCGACCAGTCACAGCTTCAATAATGGCAATTAAAAGCTGGTAATTTGTATCTGAATAGCGAGCTTTTTTATTATCCAGATCAACAGGCTGGGGAGGAAATAAAGGTTTACCTTCACTTTTAACAATTTCTAAAATCTCTTCAATGGTCCAGGAACGATCACCTTCTTCAAGAACAAGATCAAAAAGACTATTCCCACCTTTTGGTTTAATTTCAATGTAGTCAGGCAACCCGGAAGTATGGCTCAAGAGGTGATAGATTGTTAGGCTATTACTGTGATCTTCGCCACTTTTAGAAATGTGCAACCTTTCAAGCATGCTTGATGGCAAATAATGATTAACCGGATCATTAATGGTAAAATGTCCTTTTTCCTGGAGCCTTAAAATTGCCGCCGCAATAAATAGTTTAGTTACGCTTGCAATCCAAAAAGATACTTCGTTGCCAGGTTTTATAGGTTCGCTTTCTAAATTACTGCCGGCTTTTGCCCAGCGAAACGAGCCATCCCCACTCTCAACTGATAATGCTGCATTTTTAACCTGTTTTGTATTAAGTAGCCCCTGGAATAGTCCATCAAGTTTTTCTTTCATAAGATCAGCTCCGCTTCTAGTTAAATGTATTCTGGATGTTCATTTAGCACTTCGATAAATGTTGGAACCAATGTGGGGTCGAATTGACTGCCAGCACAGGCATTTATCTCTTTTATTGCCTCCTCACGCGTTTTAGTTTTGTTATATGGGCGCTGGCTGGTCATGGCGTCAAAGGCATCCACGATTGCCAGGATCCGGCACTCCACGGGGATTTCGCTTTCTTTTAAACCGAGCGGGTAGCCCTTCCCATCCCAGCGCTCATGATGTTTTAAAATCAACTCTGAGACACCGGCAAGATCGGGAGATGCAGAAGCAATTCGGTAACCTTTCTCTGGATGTCCCCGCATAACCTCCCATTCATCTTCATTCAAAGGTCCGGGTTTAAATAGAATAGTATCGGGTATACCTACCTTCCCAAGGTCGTGAACCTGGGCAAAAAGAGCCAAGTCTGATAGCTGGTGAGATGAAAGTTCTATTTTTTCCCCAACTGCCCTGCACAATTCTTCTAAACGACGGGCATGACCCTCTGTAATATAATCCCTTTCTGCCAGGGCAGCGAGCAGGCTCTGTACAATCTTGCTTCGGCTGCTGGTACTACTGTAAAGCTTATCCCTGTACATCATGTCATCTGCACGTTTAAAAAGATCATTAAGCGAGTAATCTGTTTTCTCAGCAGTTGCTACCCCTAAAGATAATCCGAGGAGGAGTTCCTTGTTTTTCTGATTATAGCTGTTAACATTTTTTCTGATTCGGCGAACTACCTTTTCACCGGTCTTCTTATCAGTTCCGGGCAATAAAGCAGAAAATTCATCTCCACCAACCCGGGCAAGTATATCAGAATTGCGAAGTGACTTCTGCAGGACAAAGGCGCAGGCTTGCAGCAATTTATCCCCTGCATCATGACCCATAGTATCATTAATAAGTTTTAAGCCATCAAGATCTGCGGTAATAATTGTTACCGGATATTCTCTGCTTTTATCAAGCCTGGTCAGCTCTGTTTTAAAAAAAGTGCGGTTATAAATTCCTGTCAACTGATCGTGCATACTTAAATATTGTAGTCTTTTTTCATTTTCTATTCTTTCTGTAACATCTTTACCAATACCTTTAAAACCTTTAACATAGCCATCGCCATCTTTAAGCAGAGCTATAGATATTTCCCCATAAAAAGTTGAGCCATCTTTTCTGAGCATCTCTAAAACCAGCCCTTTATCGGGCTTACCGGTCACAAACACCTTGTTAAAAGCTTTATATGCCTGTTTTGGATCTTTATAAACGCTTTTATAGTTTATGCCCTGGGCTTCGTCTTTAGTATAGCCACCGAACAACTTTAAGCCGGAATAATTGAAAAATACAATATTACCCTTCATGTCAGTTTCATAGTAAGCTTCTTCCATGGTATCAAGGATATCACGATATCTTTCTTCAGATTTTTTTAACGCTACTTCTGTTTCATGCTTAATTATTGCCCCGGCAATAATTTCAGCTACAACTTTAAGCAGCGCTATTTGATGTTCGCTTAAGTTACTTTTCTTAACCATCTTAAAACCAAAAATACCGATCGTTATACCTTCTTTAACCAGGGGAATAGTTAGAAATGATTTAGTTTTTTCGATTCGAAAATCATTTTTATCCTTTTCTGCTTCAGGTGGTAAAGCCTCAACATCCGGGACATAAACGTAATCCTGCCTTTTTAACTGTGCAGTCCACCAGGGGGTATTATCCAGCAAAAAGCCCTGGTTTCTCTTTTTCATAGAAGGAATCCCTTTGGCACACCATTCATGGGTGTTATCCATATATAATCCGTCTTCACTGAAACGGCAAATATAACTTCTATCTGCACCAAAAAAATATCCGCTTAATTTAAGAGCATGGTCAATAGCCTTATCTATATTACTAGCTGTTGCCCCAACAAAAACAGCAGATATATGAGCAACCATTTTTTCAAATTCTAACTGATAGCTTAGCTTTGCTTCCGCTTCTTTACCTTCAGTTATATCTCTAACCATTGATAATACTTCATTATCGCCTACAGTAACCATCCTGGCTTCAAAATAGTGAGGTTTACTATCAATATCATAGCTGTACTCAAAATAATTAAGACCTCCTCCATTCAAGGTCTTTTCTATGCCTGATATAATTACTTCTGCAATTGCAGGCTCCATTGTATCTTTTACTTTCGAGCCCACTAAGTTATTCTCCTCATGCAATTGATAACCTTTTTTTGACAGCTGTGCATGATCCTTTACCTGTACGTCAAGGTAAGCACCATCCCTGGAATAGAGGAAAAGCATATCAGGAAGAGCTTCAACCAGGGCCCGGTTACGCTTTTCACTAGCCCTTAATTCTGTTTCTGCTTTTTTCTGTTCAGTTGTATCTTCCCCGACACACAAATACTCTTTTACATTACCTTCATCATCAAACAAAGCCCTGTTAGTCCACTTTACCCAGCGAGCCTCTCCGCTCCCTGAGATATTAATATGCTCATGCCTTTGAATAGATTCTTTAGGATTTAATGAAAGTAGCGCTTCTTTAACTAAAGTCCAATTTTCCGGGGGGATAAACTCAAATAATTCTTTATCTATAACATCAGTGCTGCTTGCCCCGTAAAAATTACAATAAGCATCATTTGCAAAGGTAAAACGCATATCCTTCGATAGCCTTGTAACGAGAACTGGAATGTCTTCGGCAATCGTCCGATACCACTCACTGCTATCCTCTATAAGTTGTTCCATTTTTTTACTTTTGGTTATGTCGCGAACAAATTCAACAACGCCAGCAATTATGCCCTGCTCGTCCTTCAGCGGATAGGTGAAAAGCTCCAACCACCCGGTTTGCAAACCTTCCTGGGTTAATGGGACAACTTTAAATGCCGGCTTACCAGTTTTTAAAGTTTGAAGAGTAGGACAATGAGGGCAGGCTTTTTCAAGACCATGGTAAGCCTGGTAACATTTTTTGCCATATACTGGCATGGCTGAGGAATACCATTTTTCCATAACTTTATTAACCCTTAATATATTTAGATCAGTATCGAGAATTGATATGCCATCCTGAATTGCATCAAAAGAGGCTTCAAGAAGTTTTTCTGGATCAATATTGAATTTTTTATTCTTGTTGACAGCCATTAACTACCTCCGAATGAAGTAAACACAAAATCATTTTTATATATTTATTCTACAGGTAATAGAATAACCCTCCATACTCAAAAGAGCTGGATAAGAAATACTTACGTTTTTTTCCTTATGGTCAGGTAAACGCCCTGAACTATAAATATCTTTGACCGCAATAACACCTGTTTCTGTAAAACAATTCTCTGCATCGCTACACCATTTCCAATCTTTATGATATTATAATTTAGAGTTAAGGCACTTTGAAGCTTAAAAATCAACCAATATCGATAGCCCTTAGAATATTTATCAATCAAATACTTATGCCGGAGGAACAACATCTTGAAAAACAAAGTTAATTTCACCATAAAAGTCGGCGGAGAAGCGGGGCAAGGAATAAACACAATAGGCTCTATACTTTCGAGATCTTTTGCCGATCACGGCCTGCATTTATTTGCCCACCAGGATTATTATTCAAGGGTAAGGGGAGGACATAATTTCTACCAGGTCCGCCTTGCCTCTGAGCCGGTCTATTCCTACAGTAAAAAAATTGACCTGCTGGTTGCCTTAGATCAAGCTTCCCTGGATATACATAAACATGAACTGAGTAATAATGGTGTAATCGTGTATGATCAAAATGAGATTGAACCGGAAAACTCTGATGAGCAATACTTTGCTTTACCGATGGCAGAACTTGGAGAGAAACATGGCGGGAAAAAGGTAATGGGTAATACAGTTGCAGCCGGGGCGGTATGGCAGATCATGGGCGGAGCCCCGGAAATACTTGAAGATACTCTCAGGAAATTATTCAAAGATAAAGGCAGTGAAATGGCTGAGTCCAATATTAAAGCTGCGCGGGCGGGGGCTATTTATGCTGTAGAAAATTTTTACGGCAGGTGTGGCTGCAGCCTGGAAGAACCGGTAAATAAAGAGCAAATGTTGTTGACAGGTAATGAAGCACTGGCTCTAGGCGCCCTGGCCGGTGGCTGCCGGTTTATCAGCTCTTATCCGATGACCCCTGTAAGCGAAGCAATACAATATATAGCCAGGCAGGCCAATCGTCTGCCACTGGCATTTGAACAGGCAGAAGACGAAATTTCTGCCATCATCATGTCTATTGGAGCCTCCTATGCAGGAATACGCTCAATGGTTGCCACATCTGGAAGCGGTTTTTCACTGATGGTTGAAGGCTTATCCCTGGCAGGCATGACAGAAACACCAATTGTCATTCTGCTTGGTCAGCGCCCCGGACCGGCAACCGGTATGGCAACCCGGACTGAACAGGGAGAACTACTTTTTGCCCTTCATGCCGGAAATGGAGAATTTCCCCGGGCCATACTCGCCCCCCACATTGTCGAAGATGCATTTTGGACAGCAGTTCATGCCTTTAACCTGGCGGAAAAATATCAGATTCCAGTATTTATCCTCAGTGATCAACATCTCGCAGATTCTTACTTTACCGCCAAGCCTTTCGATCTGACTGCAGTAAGTATCGAACGTGGGGAAATTCTCAGCTCCGATGAGCTTAATAAAATGACTGAATATAAAAGATACCAGGTAACAGAATCCGGTATTTCTCCCAGGGCATTTCCGGGACAAAGTAAACATTGCATAGTGTCAACAGGCAATGAACATACCGAAAACGGTTACTCGACTGAAGATCCCGCTGTACGCATGCAAATGGCAGAAAAAAGGATTCGAAAATTTAGTAGCCTGGCAAAAGATATTATACCACCTGTTCATTATGGTTTTGATAGTCCGGACACTTTGCTGCTCACCTGGGGTTCTTCTTATGGAGCTTGTCATGAAGCAGTCACCATGGCGAATCAACAGGGTAAAAATATGGCCCTTGTCTGCTTAAAACAGCTATGGCCTCTTCCAAAAGCAAAACTCCTCGAATATATCAATCGAGCAAACCGCCTGGTCACTGTTGAAATGAATACCACCGGGCAGCTGGGCAGGTTGCTCAGAGTTGAAACAGGAGTACAGCCTGACTGTGCTGTTCTAAAATATGATGGTCGCCCTATGAATTCAAACTATGTCTTAGAGCAGCTGGCAAAAGGAGGAACATTTCCATGGGAGTAAAAGTTGAAGATTTTGATCTTGATCGCGAAAACACATGGTGTCCTGGCTGCGGCAATTTTGCCATTTTGGATACTGTTAAAAAATCCCTGGCCAATCTAGGGCTACCTCCTAATGAGGTAATGGTTGTGTCAGGGATAGGGCAGGCAGGCAAAATGCCGGGACATTTCCGAGTTAATACCTTTAATGTCCTGCACGGTAGAGTTCTGCCGGCAGCTACCGGTATAAGCCTGGCCAACCATGAATTGAAAATATTGGCAATCGGTGGAGATGGTGACGGCCTGGCAGAAGGCGGAAACCATTTAATACATGCTGCCCGCCGAAATATCAATGTAACTTACATGATGCACAACAACATGGTCTATGGATTAACCAAGGGGCAGGTTTCACCAACGAGCGATGAGGGATTAAAAACTCCTACTACTCCGGGCGGCAATCCCGTTGCCGGTTTAAACCCGGTTCTTATGTTGCTGGGATTAAAAGCCAGCTTTGTAGCCCGATCTTTTTCCGGCAGCAAAGAACAGCTGGGCAGTATAATTGAAAGGGCTATTCAAAAGCCGGGTTTTGCATTCATTGATATACTGCAGCCCTGCCCCAGTTTCAACAAGGTCAATACTCATGGTTGGTTTAAGAAAAGAGTCTTTGATATCAATGAAGAAGGCCACAAACCTGATAATTTATGTGAGGCTTTTCAAGCCGCCATGGAATGGGGTGAGCGCATCCCAACTGGCATTTTTTATGATGAGCCTGAAGCACGGCCCGTATTCAATGAAGTTTTGTTCGGCTCTCAAGAACAGCCCCTGTTAGAAGCAGAACTTAACCCGCTGGACATAAAAGAGATGATAAAAGAACATTTATAGTTATTCAAAATCAAATAAACAGCAATCATCACCATCTAAAACATTTTTCAGGTGCCTGCACTTTATACCCCTATAAGCATCATACTTGGCCTGATCTACATAACAATAGATCCGGCCGAGCTGCTCGGAGCCCTTCTCTTTCCATACTTCCGCCAGGGGGCAGTATGTAATACGACCCCGCTCTATGCCATCTTCACAAACAGCCCGATCTGCCTGCCAACCCCATTTGGGCAAGTCCGAGCCGGTATTAAAGTTATCCACTGTTAAAGGTAAACCCAACTCCTTTACCCTGGACCTGGCTACCAATCCGCTTTCACGGCCATAGCGTTTGATGATTTCATGTAATATCTTTCTTCCTTCTTCTTCTCCTAAGGTTTCAACTAAAACCTCAGCTGTATGATGATAGAGCAGCGCCATGCGTTTAGCCATTACCACCACCTGATTTTCTGCTTCCTTTTCTGATACCATATTTTCGTTCTGATCATTATTGGCCAATATAATCCCTCCTATCTCATAATACTTTTCCTGGCAAATATAATAAAGCAAAATCCAGCAGTATATAACGTCATCACTGCACTACCAATTATAACATTACAAGTTTAACAAGGCCTGATATAATATAGATATCTTTTCATATTCCTTACTATAACAAACCGAGATCCCGGAGATGTAATAATATGGACTCAGCCGAATGGTATGCACAACTTAAGAAACCTTCCTGGTCACCACCGGCCTGGTTATTTGGGCCAGTGTGGTCGATACTATACATAGTTATATTTATATCCTTTGGTTTTACTTTTTATAATTCCTTTACAGAAATGCTGCCAATGACCCTGGCGTTACCTTTTGCTATCAATCTGGTATTTAACTTTTTATTTACTCCTATCCAATTCGGCATGAAGAACAACTATCTTGCTGCCGTTGACATCCTGCTTGTTCTCATTACCCTGGTATGGGCTCTTATAATTATCTATCCTTATTATCCCTGGGTAGCATTTATTAATATACCTTATTTACTCTGGGTTTCATTTGCCACTGTCTTACAGATTAATATTACCCTGATCAATGCAAGGTAGCTATTTGCTCCTGAGTTTTTTCACTAACATTTATTGATCAAAACTACAAGGTATCAAGGCCTGCCAGAATTACCACCCATAAAACCACCCTTCCGGGTGGTTTTTTATATCCAGTCTGGAATTATTATAGAAGCAAGTCAGTAAGCCGGGTCGTTTAAACCGGCATAAATAATAAACCAGGAGGTAGATTGTTATGACTAAGAAAAGAGAGATTGGAACAGCACGGGCGGCAGATACGATGGGCGTTTTCAAAGGACATGAGGCTGACTGGTTCTTCCAGCGCTCTCTGGCCTACATGAATGAAAAAGCGGCAGAAATAGGAGAGTGCTTTTATACAGCCCGCCGGATCGACGAAAAGGATCCTAACAGCTGGATAGTAGAATGGGCTGACCAGGGTGAAAAAGTTTATGCACAGGCAGAAGAAGCTCTGGAGAAAGGGGACAATGAAAACGCCAGGGAAGCATTTATGCGAGCCTGCAATTACTTCCGCATTGCCGAATATGGCTGCCTGCCTTCCGACCCCCGCTTCCATGAACTTTGGGAAAAAAGTGTAGAGGCATTTCATAAAGCCTGCCCGCTTTTTGACCCCCCGGTAGATATAATTAAGGTGCCTTTTGAAGGCAGCGAACTGCCCGCCTATTTCTGGCAGCCGGATAAAAGTGGCAAGAAAAGACCAACCCTGGTCGTAGCCGGCGGCAATGATGATACTGAAGAAGAAGACTTCTTTATTATCGGTCCGGCTGCAGTCAGACGGGGATATAATGTTTTCATCTTCGGTTACCCCGGACACCGCGGAGCTGTTCACTATGATCCGAAGCAGGTAAGAAGGCCTGACTATGAAGTGCCCTTTAAGGCGGCACTTGATCTATTGGAAACCCTGCCGGGTGTTGATGAGCGCATTGCCCTGATGGGTTTCAGCGGAGGTGGTTACGTTGCTCCAAGGGTAGCCATTCATGACCGGCGGATAAAGGCTGTTATCCCGAATAATCCGATGATTGATTACAAGCGGGTGGCTGATGCCCTGCTCGGACCGATTGTTAACAGGATTCCGGGATTTCTTTTAAAGTGGGCCCTGGATAGGAAGCTTAAAAAAATGCCACTGGTGCGAGCTTACATGGAATATGGACTATGGGCTACCGGGCTGAGTCATATGACCCTCTATGATTGGATGACTTCAGAAGAAGCCCAGGCAGAGTGGGCCAAGTTTAATATCACCGAAGACTTACACAAGATTACCTGCCCGGCCCTGGCTCTTGTAGGAGGCGGAGAAGGTGAGGAAATGCTTAAGCAAACCAGGGAATTCATCAAAGGAATATCTTCAACAGTTAAGAAAATGCATGTTTTCACCAAGCCTGAAGACGGCTCTCATGATCATTGTATGCTGGATAACGTATCAAGAATGCAATACGTTACCTTCGAATGGTTAAATGAAGTCTTCGAACATTATGAAAGTGAAATTGAGAATACAAAATATGAAAAAAGTAGAGATTATTGTCCAGTCGAGGCTTGATCCGGGATGGTCAGAGTGGTTCGGCAACCTGGAAATTAACCACCTGGATAGCGATAAAACATTTATCATGGGAACTGTTGAAGATATGGCCGCTTTCTATGGCCTGCTGGATAAAATTAAAAACCTGGGGCTACAACTTGTGTCGGTGAAATATTACTGAATTAACCCTAGTGAACGGGCTCTGGCCGCGGCAGCCGCACGATTGTCGACGGCCAGTTTGCCGTAAATATTTTTAAGATGCCATTTGACGGTATTTAGTGATAAATAAAGCCGGGAAGAAATATCCTGGTTTGTCAAGCCGGCATTGATCAACTCCAGCACTTCAAGTTCACGGCCACTTAACTCTTCAATCAGCTGTTCACCGCCTTCTACAGATTCAGCTAAACCATACTCAACTGGTTGTATTTCCTCGCTGATTGCAGTTAACAGCGATGCAGTTAGCTCAGGATAAAGCCCTTCTTTTTGTGCCTTATGAAGCAGTTTTTCCAGGGACTTTCCTTCATTCAGAAATAGCCTCTTGATCCCTTCCTGCTGAATCCGCGTTCCGCATTTCTCTAAAGCATCTCTAAAATATTTATACCCTAACTCAAATTTATCATTACTTACTGCAGCAATTGCCCTCAGCAGGAGTACCTCAGCCAGAAGATAAATAATTTTTTCTTTCTCGGCAATTTGCTGTAGTTTGGGCAGAAATTTTTCTACTTCGGTTGCATCTCCGCGGGCAATAAGCACCCGGGCCAGGACCAGGTATTCATCAAGCCTAAAAAAAACAACAGGGCCTTCCAGGTCTTGGTTTCGGAAAAGATTTCTTTTTAGCAGCAAATCAACAGCGTCATCAAACATTGCCGGGTCCTGCCTGCCTTCAATCAACCGAAGCCGGCCTTTCCAGGCTGCAGCCAGGTTCTTTATGTAAGGCAGTTCTCCGGCCAGACCGCAATTTTCTGCCTGGCGCACCATTGTTAAAGCTTCTCGCATCTCCATACGGGCCAGGTAAATGGCAGCAAGGCAGCAGTAGGCCCACCCGGCTAAAAGCATAAAATTTTCTTTCTCAATCATATTCAAACCTTTCTTTGCCAGGTTTAAAGATTCATCCAACCTGTCCTGTTCATAGGCCACCATGCCACGAATAATCTGTAAGCAACCGGCCCTGGCAGTTGAAGAAAAGCCGCTGTTTTCTGCCTCATCAAGCAGTTCTAGACAAATCTGGTCGGCTTCTACCAGCCTGCCCTGGTAGTAGTAAACTCGGGCCAGCTTAAATCCCGCCATTAGGGTAAAAAAATGATCACCTGTCCTGCGACAGAGGGCCAACGCTTCTGTAAACTCCTCTGCAGCCTTGTTAATAATACCGCTGATTGCAGCTATATCACCAGAGAGAATCAAAAGATTGCTCTGCCACATTGAATCTTCTTCTGGAAGATTTGCCAGTGCTTTCTCTGAATCCTGGTTCATACCGGCTATATCTCCGGAAAAAAGACGTAAATATGCCCTGGTTGCATAGTAAATGCCCTGTAACTCAAGCTGATCAGTGGTTTCAGTTAATAGCGGATCGACTTCGGATTTGAAAATCAGGGGTCTGGCTTTTTCTAAAACTTCTTCAGCCCTGCGAGTATCACCTGAGAGATAGGCAAGCATACTCAAAAAGGTTAACAAGCGGGGGCGTTTTTCGGTTATCTCAGATGGGATTTGTTGAATCCACCTGGTCAGGTTTTTCTGTTCCCCCCTGTTAAATAATACAGCTGCATTTTGTTCAAGCAGGTCTCCCGCAAAATTAAAATCTGCTGCCTTTAGGGCATGAAGTACTGCCCTTGAGGGTTGCCCGTTTTCGGTAAACCAGGCCGCTGCCTTCTTATTTAATGCAGTTAATTTTTTCTTTCCTTCTTTAGATACAAGCCGAAAGCGAAGCATTTCCGCAAAAAGATTATGATAACGGTACCACTGTCCTGAATGATCCAGGGATATAATAAACAGGTTTTCTGCCTCTAATTTTCGCAGAATCAGCCCGGCATCTTCTCGACCGCTTAAAACCCGGCAAGCTTCGGGTGTTAAATATTCCAGGATTGAAGTATTAAGCAAAAAATTAATGATTTCAGGATCTTGTTGATCTAAGATTTCATCAGAAAGAAAATCCAAAAGGTAACGGTGAGACTGGTTTAAATTTTCAATAAAGCTTTCCTTCTCCAGGTCCTTTCCTCTTGAAAGGATTGATGCGATAACCTGCAGGGAAGAAGCCCACCCCTCAGTTTTTTCATCCAACATTTGAGCTTGCTTAGGGTGCAGCTCAAAGCCGGAATTATTTTTAATCAGTTGTGTTGTTTCTTCCAGGTTGAAGCGCAAATCCTTCTGTCGCACCTCAGAAATCCAGCCTTTATTTCGCCAGCGAGTCAGCGGCAGGGGAGGATCGATCCTTGAAATTATAACAACCTGAAAATGTGGCGGTAAATTTTCTACAAAGAATTGCAAACCGCGATTTATGTTTCCATCACCAATATGATGATAATCATCTAAAACCAGTGAGACCGGCTCGTTAATATCAGCCAGCTCATTAAGCAATAAAACCAGCGCTTCTTCATACTCGATATCCTTATCTGTACCGGATTCAATCGATATAGATCCGGATTCGAGAATGGATAACACAGAGCGGCCAATATTATAAGTTCTGTTTAAAGCAGTCGTAAAATAAAGCCAGAAACGATTTGGATCGTTATCTGCCTCATCAAGTGACAGCCAGGCTGTTGATCCTTCTTTTTCAAACCAGGAAGAAGCTAAAGTGGTTTTACCATAACCGGCAGGAGCAGAAACAAGTATTAGCCGGTGCATATAGGAGTTATCATTTATACTTGCTAATTCTTTTAGGTGCATTTCTAATAGCCTGCTGCGCTGAAGTGTATCTTCTCGCATAGCAGGTTTGATAAATTTCGTTTTAAGCAATGACTTTGCTTCAAACATTACAGTCTCCCTGTCAAGCTATTATAATTTGCATTACCAATCCTATTACAACGAACGAACTGAGGTTAACTAATAACCCTACTTTGTAGTTCCTATATAATTAAAGCACCTAAACTTCTTAGTTAATCTTCCTTATAAGCCAGGCCATGTTTTCCCCAAGTTCAGTCATGGTTTGTATACCTTCATCATCAGATTCGACATCGCCAGCTTCTCTGCCTTTACCGAGATTCCAGTATATTGAGCCTGGCACGATCATTCCACTTATCAAAAAGAAATTATTAATCGCCTGGAATACATTTATAGAGCCTGCCCGGCGATCTACGGCAACTGCTGCTCCTACTTTCCTTCTCAGCAAGCTACCGTTACCTTTCGCTACATAGCCAGCCCTGTCAATTAAAGCCTTGGTTTCAGCTGTAACACTGGCAAAGTATGTGGGTGAACCAATAATTATGCCATCAGCTTCAATCATCTTTTCGAGACAATCATTGACAATATCATCATCAAAAACACAGCGTTTATTTAAATTTTCCCTGCATTTCATGCATGCTGTACAACCCCTGTTGATTTTACCGGCAATATCTATTTTTTCTGTATCGATCCCCGCTGCTTCCACCTTTTTCAAAACATGATAAATAAGGATACTTGTATTACCTTCTTTACGAGGACTTCCATTGAAAGCAACTACTTTCATCTAAACCAACTCCTTTCCAATATTTCGCTAATTATTAATTCAATACGAAGCAGCTGTACCCTGTTTCGTTTGACAATTAAGCCTGCAAATTGTACATTTAAAATCAAGATATCTCGACAATACCCAAAATTATGATATAGAAAAAGATATTACTTGATTTGGAGGATGCAGATGAGAGAAATTGTTGTACAAAAATATGGTGGCAGTTCCCTGGCCACCCTGCAAATGATGGAAAAAGTAGCAGAACATATTAAAAAAACTATAGAATCGGGCAAATCACCTATTGCCGTTGTATCGGCTATGGGAAAAGAAACGGACAGGTTAATTGAAACGGTCAGAAAGTTTTATGGCGGACAACCTCCTGTTTCAGAAATCGATAAAGTCCAGGCTACCGGTGAAGACCTTTCGGCTTCTCTATT
>PWMM01000338.1 GCA_003558195.1 Syntrophomonadaceae bacterium | reverse complement strand
AAGTTAGAATTTATAATGAACGCTTATTAATTTAAAGTAAATAAGTGTTCCCGGGACCTAAAGAATAATCACCACTAAACGATAGGCACTGGATCGTAAAGTTAAGAACTGAACTTGTAACATCATTTTTCATCTTATCATATCCATACTGGTTAGAGAATAACGGCATTATAAACCGGTAAGTTTTTTTATTTCAATTGCTGCCGCTTATTTAACAGTGCCTTCACTGTTCGCAATTAGTGCATGCAAACTTCTTCCAGCCCTGCTTCAACCTGTCACTTAAATCTTTCCGCATCGAGCTCATATCAAACTTTCATCATACTTGCGTTCATCGATCTGGCCAACCTGTTTGCAGCTAAACCCATAGAGGAACACCAAAAAATACCTGGTGTAGATCTTTTTAGTACTCTTAAGAAAAATAGGGATATAATCAAGACTACTATACTTAGTTAGTACCCTAAAAAGGAAATGATCAAATAGTGCAATTCAAGATTTGAGGCTATCATGCAAAAAGTTTATACAAATTATCCATGGGGGAGTGCAAGCTAGGGTGGTAATTCTACTCTTTCTTCATAGTGTCCATCTTTTAGGACTAAATTTTTATTGCTACCAGAACTCTTTTCCCGGGTTACCCGGTTGTAGGTTGAGGAACTATACCATCAATTATCATGATCTAGAAACCACCTTGGTCGTAGAATCAAAATTAATGGGTCATTTAGACATCTAAACTACTTACCTCTATTATGCTTACGAGGTTCTTTTAAAAGAGTTCCGTTATGACCGGTGACATCTTTTGATAGAGTATCATTTATATCCCGGTTATATTTCGCTGTTGCTTCAATGGCTCTTAAGTTTTCAGAACGCACTTCATCATAAGTTTCTCTTCGCAGTATCTTAACATCTTTTGGGGCTTTAATTCCTAGTCGAACTGATTTCCTCTCAATCGATGACACGACAATTTCAATATCATCACCTATCATAATACTTTCTTTCAATTTTCTGGTTAGAACCAACATCAATTGGCAACCTTTCTTATTTAAGCCTGACCAATTATAGGCTTAATGATAAATAAGCATACCCTTAGCTATTTCTTGACAATATAATATTAGATATTAGCTACAAAAGCAACTCGAATCTGATGGAAAGCCAGAAAAGGCCCGCCCTTTAAAGCAATATCATAAGGTGGAAAGCTAGCTAATTATAATGATAGACAGTGAGATAATAAAAAAGTAACAATTTGCCTGTGGATAAAAAGACTGGCAATGCCGTTCGACATCCATCATTTCGCAGCGCTCGAAAAATACCTACTGCACCTTTTAAATCTTACCTTTTCAATGTCATACCAGTCATTCCTGGAAACTTTAATGTAATAACCTTTTAGAAAAAAAGGAGCATCCCGGCAGGAGAGAGGATGTTTTAGATGGTTTTAGGGGTTGCCATATTATAAATCATGTATCTTAAAAGGAAAAAACAATAGCATTTTCAAGGTATAGAGTTGTTGATAACCCCTCCACCAAGAACTTCTTCTCCTAAATAAAAAACTGCCGATTGGCCGGGAGTGATTGCTTTTTGTTTTTCTTTAAAGATTACCATGGCAGATCCTTTCTTAGGTGGGTGAAGCTTGGCTTGAACTGCCGAGGCCCGGTATCTTATTTTAACTTCTAGATCGATAATCTTACCAGGTTCAATCCCGGAGATATAATTAAGATTACCAACGACCAGCCCGGAGCTAAAAGTTTCATTTTCCGGCCCCACAATAACCTGGTTCCTTAATGCATCAATAGATATAACATACAATGGTTCGGAATAGGTTATACCTAAACCCTTACGCTGTCCTACGGTATAAAAAGCTATACCTTGATGCCGGCCCAATTTTTCACCTTTAGATGTAACAATATCGCCGGGGCGAACAGCCTCCGGGCACATTCTCTCCATGAAAGAACGATAATCATTATCAGGAATAAAACATATTTCCTGGCTTTCTTTTTTGTTAGCAACTTCGAGGTTATTATTTTTGGCAAGAGTTCTTATTTCATGTTTTGTTTTATCTCCCACCGGAAACAGGGTGACGGGCAGTTCACTTTGAGTCAACACGTATAACATGTAGCTTTGATCTTTTTGCCGGTCCAGCCCTCTTAAAAGCTGATAGTGGTTGCTATCTTGATCCTTTTTAATCCTGGCATAATGACCTGTAGCTAAAAGATTAAATCCCAGCCCCCTGGCTTTCTCAAGCAAAGAAGAGAATTTAACAGTCCGGTTACATTCTACACAGGGGTTAGGGGTCCTTCCCAGCAAATACTCAGAAGTAAAGTTAGATACAACATCTTTATAAAAAAGCTCTCTCATGTTTAAGACATAATGAGGTATATCAAGGAGTGAAGCTACTTTTTGAGCATCCTTAACTGCCTCATGAGAGCAACAACCCTTTCCTAGCAGGCCCGCTTTTTCCTCAGATAAGGGATCAACCCACATTCTAAGCGTTACCCCTATTACATCATAACCTGCTTTTTTCAATAATAGAGCAGCTACTGAACTGTCTACCCCCCCACTCATAGCAATAATAACTTTTTCACTGGTTGAAGCCGGTATCATTGTGTATACACACCCCTGGCGATAAACAATCGTTCTAAAAAGTTTAGCCTGAACACCTGACGCTTTAAGCCCTGATCACACGATAATAGTTCATTATAAATCTCCTCTTAGATCTAATTCATCTGCTGAACTCTGCATACCTTTAATAGTTTCTTCAATAAGGTCTGTTAAATCCATCTCCAAAAGACTTGCTCCCTCTTCAATAATTTTACGATCGACACCAGCTGCAAATCCTTTTTGTTTCCACTTCTTTTTAACTGATTTAGCATTAAGGTCCATAATACTCTTACTTGGGCGCATCAAAACAGTAGCAACAATAAGCCCGGTCAACTCATCAATAGCATAGAGTACTTTCTCCATATTATTCTTTGGTTCTATGTCGGTGCAAATTTTCCAGCCATGGCTTTGAATAGCCCTGATGTAATCTTCCGGCCACCCTTCTTCCAGTAGTATTTCTTTAGTTTTATGGCAGTGTTCTTCAGGATATTTTTCATAATCTAGATCATGGACAAGCCCTATCACCTGCCATTTTTCAGGGTCTTCACCAAACTTTTCAGCAAAATGGAGCATTACAGCTTCTACAGCCAGTGCATGCTTAATCAAAGCCTCATTTTTGTTGTGCTTTTTTAATAAACTCATTGCTTCCTGCCGGTTGGGTTTTTTGGTCATCATACTTGACCTCACTTTCTTTTTTAGTATAATACCTTTGTAAATGATATAATTACTTAGAATTTGCGCTAATATTTAAGGTCTAACTAGAACATTATCTTATCTTGATCACCTTATATTTTCATTTTTTAAGCTTTATAATCCTGCTTAAATGAAAAACTAATTATTGTAAACAGGAACTACTTACAATATACTGGTATAGGACGTGAAACCATTAGCTTTTATTAAGATGAGTTATAATCACCGAATTTAGAAATGGAGGTTTTAATATGAACGAAGAATACAAAGATTGCCCTAACTGCGGTCAGCAAATAAAATATGGATCAATTAAATGCAGGTACTGTCTTTCATTTATAGGCCAGGAGAATGATGCTTATGCTCAGCCTCACAGCAAAACTGAGCAAAAAGTAGATTCTTTTTCAAAAGAGCCTGTTCCTCCAGAACCGGATCAGTTATACCAGGAACCGATCAATAACCTGGATTCAGATGAAAAGAGTTTTTTCAGTGCCCTATTTGACGTAAATATGACTGAGATGGTAACCCCTAGAATTATTAGGGTCTTTTTTATCCTGGGTTTACTGTTTATCGGGTTGGGTATGGTTGCAGCAATCATTTCCTCCGTAATTGCGATTGGAACTACAGGAATGGGTATGGTTTTAATTGCCCTGATCACTGCTCCAATCGGTGCCTTTATTGCCATTATTTTATTAAGAGTTTACTTGGAATTAATTATCTTGCTTTTCAACATCTACGACCAGTTAAAAGATATTAAGGCAAGTTTAAAATAACAGATGGGCAAAATAAGCTTTTATGCCGGGTTAAAAAGACAATTTCAAGACAGCTACACAGCAATAGCATTAGCAGGAGTTCACAGGCTGCTAATCAAGTGCATTTCTACTCCAACTAAAAATATATGTTTTCGCTTTTGTCCCCAGATCAAAAAAACCCGGCTCTGTTAGAGCCGGGTTCGGTAAAGCTAGAGGCTTGATTACTGCCAAAGCTAAATTCCGGGCCTAAAAATAGCCTGCACTCTCTAGCTTCTAATCCGATCAGCTTATATACGTTATAAGCCTCAAATCTTTCTGCTGCCCTCAACCTCGCGCTTATAAAACCACCCGTTGATGATAAAGCGGATCACGGCTAAAGCCAGCCCGATACCGATAGCATTGATAAAAACATCGCTAACCAGAGCCTGCCGACCCGGCACGAAAAACTGGTGGATCTCATCGGTAACGCCATATATAAAAGCGCCCAGGAATGTATAACCGGCCGCCCGCCAGCTCCAGCCCAGGAAGCCCTT
>PWMM01000316.1 GCA_003558195.1 Syntrophomonadaceae bacterium | reverse complement strand
TAGCTGTGATTGATAAAATCGATCCAGATCGCTTCTACATCTTCATAAAATTCATCGAGATAGTAGGCACTTTTGCGCATGTTGGAAAAAGTGCACTCCAAGACCTGCTGCCATTCGGTCTGCCACACCGGTTGCGGTGGTGCCTCATTAAAAAGGTTAACTTCCTGGAAAGCACCATCCTTAAAAATCCGGTAAGGCCCTGGGGGAGCGATTTTTTTAAGTTCAAGCAAAGCCACCTGGCGCAGCCTTTCCTTGATCCAGGGATTGGCTATGAATGCAGAGAGGGCTTTGCGAGCCACCTCGCAATTGCAGGTACCCATGAGCCTTATAATCGCCTCTTTAATAATGTCGTTACCCTGGAATAGACCGTATTCCAGGGTCTTTGCAAAATCATCATCTTCCAGCAAACGCTCTTTAAAGGCGCTTGCGCTCATATCGCCGATTAAACCCAGTAAAGCTTCATTTTCTAGAGCATCTAAGCTGCGATCGCCTGTTTCGTAATCGATCAGGTCTTCTTCCAGGGCAAAAAGCAGGTCTTCTGCTTCCTCTGCCATCTCACCCTCCGGGCCTAAATGGAGATATTTAAGCAGGTAGTGCCGGGCTTCGTTAAGCTGCTGCATCAACCCGTGGTTAATGGCCATAAAGAAGTAGCATTCCTTAAGTTCTGCATCCATGTTCTTAACAATGTGCTTAAAAATCTGGTTCGCCTCTTCTAAGCGGTTGGCCTTGCTTAACAGGCAGGCCAGGTTATAGTGGTTTTGCGGGTTTTCTGGCTCAATGACAATGGCTTTTTGCAAAAACAACAGCGCCTTGGAAAGCCTGTTCTTGCTGCTGTAATACGTGCCCATGCGGGTATAGTAAAGAGCTTCCTGCTTGAAAGGAATTACATTCAGGCCGCGCGCACTCTTTTTCAAGATCCCCTTTGGCTTATCATATTTTCCCAAAACGCACTCACCATCACTCTCTTAACCTTTTCCTGAAACTGGACCATTTTATTCTCGACCACAACTGAGCGGCTTTTAAATTTTTTCAAGTCTTTAAAAGCGCTAAAGAACTTATTTATAAATCTCTTAAAGCTTAACACCCTGCCCCTTTAAAAACGGCATAAATAAATTATAAACTGCTCCCGGAGTTAAATAGCCGGGCCTTAATTGCTAATTCTTTCCTTAATATATAATCAACCTATAATCTAGCCCGGTAATAACTTCGCTACCCCAGGGTCCTGATCCTGCCCGGATTATTAAAGGGCTGTAAAAACAATATTAGATTTATTTTAGCTGGTTTCTTGCGGGGGAGGCACGTAGATGCTTCTTTCCAGGAAACGGTCCCATTCGGTCCAGTCGCCGCTTTCAGCGGAGTGCCTGTTCTTAACCGTTATAAACTGGTTTAAACGGGCACTTAGCATATCGGCGTGAAAAAGGGCGTACGCATGGATGGTCTTCGGGATTTCAGGCGAACCCCACTCCCTTAAACCGTGATGGGTCAGGATCATATGCTCGAGCTCAAGCTTAATTGAGGAAGGGAAGCCAGGCAGTTTCTCAAGCCTCTTATCAAGCATTTCTTTACCGATACTGATATGGCCAACCAGTTTACCCCGGTCACTAAATTCAAAGCTAAGGCTGTCCTGGCGGTATTCTTCAATTTTACCGGCATCGTGCAAAATCGCACCGGCCAGTAATAACTCAAGGTTAATCTCTTCCTTATATATACCTGCCAGGCTGCGGCAAAAATAGATTACCTCAAGGGTATGTTCAAGCAGGCCGCTGAGGTAATTATGGTGAATAGTTCTCGCCGCCGGGGCCAGGCTAAAGCGGCGGGCGAACTCTTCATCTTCAAAAAAAGCCTTCATCAAGGCCTGCAAGTGCTTATCGCCAATCTCTTCTTTTATGACCTGCTTTAATTCACCCATCATGTCTTCAGGGCTGCGCTTAGAAACCGCCTGGAAAAAGGACCGGTTTACCTTTGCCGAGTCGAGCTTGCGCAACTCACCGATCACCACCTGGAGCCCGTGGTATTCCCCAACCTGACCGCGGATAAAAATCACGTCCCCCGGCCCGATGGGCAACTCGCCTGGCGGCTCCCACATTACTGCTTTAACCCGCCCGCTCACGTCACCTAAAAGCAGTTTTAAAAAATGCTCACCAGCCCGGTGTGGAGAATTGAAAGCAGCTTTACTGGCTTCAAGCACCAGAACCTGGGTCTCTACTTCATCCCCTATGCACATATCCTTAATCATCTGTTTTTTCATCAATTTCTCCTATTATTTTATACACCAACCTGAGTGTTAATCTACCACAAACCGCCCCCGCTGTGAAGAGCTCACTCTATTGCTTTTATTAATTTAATCAATTATAATGGCCACAGAAAGCTCGTTGTTTAAAATAATCTAAACAGGCGAGTTTAACTTTGTAAGAAGGATTCGTGAGGAGGAATCTCAATGCCTAAACTTAAAGGCTTACTGGTTTTAGCAGCCATTCTTCTGCTCTCGCTTTTACTAGCAGGATGTAACCTGCTCCCCTTTATCGGGGCAGAGCCGGATGAACCGGAAACGTTAGGAGAAGAAGGTTTGCCGGAATGGCTGCTTTCAGAGCACCGCGGTGCCCGGAGCGCCGAAGCCGCTGAAGATGAAGACGAGCTGCTCTCCGAGGATGAGGAAGATGAAGAAAGCGATGAAGATAACGATGAACCCACCGGTGAGACAGCTGAGCAGCAGCCTACCGGAGATGCTGCCCCCACCCAACCCCAGCAACAGGAAGCTGGCGCCGACACCTCTTTTGACAGCGAAGATCCGGCTGGAGACCAAGAACCGCAAACTGAAAATGTAACCGATAGATCATGGCGGGATGGCAGCTATACTGGAGAATGGCTGGATGGCAGTCCACACGGTAGGGGCACCTTTACCCATTCATCAGGTGCAAAGTTGGCCGGTAACTGGCTAAACGGTAACCCAGATGGCCGGATCAGGTTTACAGATCCAAGCGGCCGGACAGAAACTATGACCTTTGACCAGGGGAATATTTCTGATTCAGACTGGTGGAACCCTGATTCTAGTAGAGATTCAGATCGAAGATTTTTTGATTAGAGTCTCGGTGGAGAATCATGATAAATTAAAAACAAACCCAGCACAACCTATCCAGGAGTACTTTACTGGGTAACCACTAAACTTAATAGCATTTAGGAAAGATAAGAAGAATAAACGTTTAAAAGTATTTTTTATTTAAGGGTAGCGCGACATAAAAGGATCGCAAAGCCTAAAAAAATAACAGGGGCAGCTCACCAGCTGCCCCTTAACAATTACATGGTACTTATTCAATCAGCTTCAAACTAAACCATTTATTCTTCATGAATTTGATCGGGAACATTTCCTTCGTAAATATTGTCATCTGGGTCATTCAATTCAAGCATAGAACCCTCTGCAAGATAAACTGCGCCACCCTTGTTGGAACTGTTGTTTTCAAAGGTATTTTCTATTAGTGTAACGACAGATTCTTCTGTTATATAAATTCCCCCTCCATCCCGCCTTGAATCGTTATCGCTGATATTATTGCCTTCAATATATGGTTCAGAAGCAAGAACGTAGAGTCCCGCTCCGAAACGCTCTGTAATATTCCCGGTAATCTCATTGTTAAGCAAGGTCGGGAATGCTCCCTCAGCAATCAACAGACCTCCTCCCCGGCGGGAACGGTTACCTGTTATAATATTACTATCTATTGTGGGGTCGGCATCCATTAAGATTAAAAAACCTCCTCCACCAGTAATCGCTTCGTTGCCACTTACAAGATTATCTGTTATCACCGGTGAAGAGCCCGAATGAACAACAACCGCCCCTCCCCTGGCATCAGCCTGGTTATCAATAAATTCATTTTCGCTGATATCAGGAGAAGATCTAATGACATAAATTGCAGCGCCATCCTGGTAAGCATGATTACCTATAATATTATTGTTTCGGATTTCAGGATCTGCTTCAAAAACTGCAAGACCACCGCCGTTCTGAGCCCTGTTTCCAGTAATAATATTGTTTTCAATAACTGAAGGTTCGTCTCCTTTTCCACTTACAGCAATCCCACCGCCGCTACGATTAGAAATATTACCGGTGATTTCATTATCTCTTAAAATTAAGCCAGCAGATTGAACTACAAACATGCCTCCTCCTCCACCGGTAGAGGAATTGTCTTTGATCAAGTTACCTGTAATGGTTGGCGCAGAGTTATATACAAGTAAGCCCCCACCCCTTTCCGCTACATTCTTGGTAATGATATTGTTTGTAATCGTTGGCTCACTTCTGTTTGCTATAAAGATGCCGCCACCATAGCTGGCGATCTCTTCTACAGTTTCGCCTTCAATTTCCATTTCTAGACCGGCACTTTTACCACCACCCCCGGTGATGGTAAAACCAGATAAGACAGCACCTTCTTTTTCTGAGCTTTCAAAGGTAACAACCGCTCCTGACCTGCCTGCATCGATTACCGTTTGCTCCACCACTTCTTTATCTTCGGGGTTTGTGCTTTGGACAGTGATACTTTTTCCTGCAAAATTAATGTTTTCATTATATATACCCGGGGCAACCACGATTACATCACCCTCTGCCGCTGCATTAATCGCTTCCTGGATGG
>PWMM01000329.1 GCA_003558195.1 Syntrophomonadaceae bacterium | reverse complement strand
TACCTTCGATCAGGACTATTTCTATTATAGCCGAAGGAATACCAGAACACCGCACCAAGGAAATTATCGCAAAGGCTAAACAAAATGAAAAAATAATTATCGGACCGGCCACAGTTGGAGGTATTAAAGCCGGGGCTTTTAAAATTGGCGATACCGGCGGAACTCTTGACAACCTGATTGAATCAAAACTGCACCGCCCCGGTCATGTTGCTTACCTGTCTAAATCAGGGGGTATGTCTAATGAATTAAATAATATCATTGCGCGCAATACTGATGGTGTCTATGAAGGTATTGCCCTGGGTGGAGACAGGTTCCCAGGCTCAAGCTATATCGATCATTTTAAACGGTATGAAGCCAACCCTGATGTAAAAATGATGGTAATGTTGGGAGAAGTTGGAGGAAGGGCTGAATATGAAATAGTAGAAGCCTTAAAAAACGGTATTATTACCAAACCTCTTGTCGCCTGGTGCATGGGCACCAGCTCGGAACAGTTTAGCACCGGGGTACAATTTGGGCACGCCGGAGCAAAAGCACATTCCAGCCTTGAAACAGCCCGGGCAAAAAATAAAGCCTTAAAGGATGCTGGAGCTGTTGTCCCCGCTAGTTTTAATGACCTTGATGAAAAAATACAAGAAACATATCAATCTTTAGTCCAGCAAGGAGAACTTGAGCCGGCAAAAGATGTTGAACCGCTTTCGGTACCAATCGACTACAACCAGGCCGTAAAACAAGGCTTGATCAGGAAAAAACCAGGCATAACCTCTACCATAGTAGACGAAAGGGGCGAAGAATTACTATATTGTGGTGTTCCAATCAGTGAAGTGATCGAAAATGATTACGGCCTTGGTGGAGTCCTTGGTTTATTATGGTTTAAAAAGAAATTACCAGACTGGGCAGCTAAATTCTTAGAAATAGTAGTTTTAATCACTGCCGACCATGGCCCTGCAGTATCAGGCGCCCACAATGCAATAGTAACAACAAGAGCAGGAAAAGATCTTGTCTCTGCGCTGGCCAGTGGCTTACTAACCATCGGACCCCGTTTTGGCGGAGCTGTTCAGGGAGCGGCAGAAGTATTTAGCGAATACTATTACAGTGAACAAGGACCAAAAGATATGGTTAATGATATGAAAACCAGGAAACAAAACATACAGGGCATCGGTCATCGTGTTAAATCTGTGACTAACCCTGACATGAGGGTAAAAATCATGAAAGAGTATGCTTACGAAAATTTTCCAGTTACTGAAACTCTTGATTATGCTTTAGAGGTAGAAAAAATCACAACAGCCAAACGAGATAACCTGATTTTAAATGTCGACGGCTGTATAGGAGCACTGTGCTGCGACATGTTGAGAGGAATCGGCTATACCCATGAGCAAGTCCGAGAGTTCATTAACCTGGGTGGACTAAATGCCCTTTTCGTTCTTGGAAGAACTGTTGGCCTGCTGGCTCATATCATTGATCAAAAACAAATCGGGCATGGCCTTTACAGGCACCCCTGGGATGATATTTTATACCAGCTGCCCGAACAGCTTGAACAATAGTAGAAAGCAACTTAAAAGATAGCTCGCCTTGTGTATCTTTTTAAAAAAGAAACCATTAATAATTATATAGCACTTTAAAGCCGCCTCATATTTTCCTCCCAGGCGGCTTTGTACTGCTTTGTATGGCCAATGTTTTAATGATGAGAAAAGTAAAGTGAGGAAACATATCAGCAACTACCTTTAAAAGCGCAATCTGTTCTGTGCTCCACTCAACATTTTTCCGAATAGTACAGAAGCTTAAGACTCGTCGGATATTATGCTCTTTTTTGACAGCAACTGCCAAAAGCAACATCAATTTCAGCTGAAAATGAAGGGCCTGGACCACTGCTTTGTGTTCAGTAATATCGATAACAGAAATATGTTTAACTCACCCATAGAAGCAAACCGAAACTCTGTATCCCGGATAGTGCCATCTTTGCATGTCACATAGTATTCAATTGGGCCAACTTCTTTGCCTATTTTTATATTCTCCTGGTAAGCTTTAACCCATTCACGGCGAACAATCAGCCGGCCTTTACGGTCCGGGTAAGCCAGGTTCCACCATTCGTCAACTGAAGGAATATCTTCTATGGTGTAGCCATACAGGTCCGTAAACTATTTATTAACATAGACGGTGTTGAGATCCCAGCCTGATATAACCAGGCCGACCGGAACTGCTTCGCAAAAAAATTGGAAATGCTCGGCTCTAAGGTTTTTTATTTCCAGTGGATTTTTTTCAGGGTTTGATGGCAATAGCAAGACCCCTTTCAAGAAATTAACCTTTTGCTAAATGCACCCTGCACTTTAATTTCTTTTCCTTCAAAAACTATTCCTTCAAAAAAAGCTAAAACATATCGCTGCTTAAACTGCTTAAAGCAATGAAGCAGCTTCCCGATCGAGAATAACCACAAGATTGCGGTGCAATTGCAGAAAAGACGCGGGGTTTTCTGTAGAAATCAGGCCTCTGAATGATTTACGAACCGCTTTTGCTTTTTTTTCTCCAGAAACCAGGAGGAGAATTTTATTTGCCCCCATTATTGACCCCATGCCCATGGTTATCGCTTTCCTTGGCACTTGATCCAACGAATCAAAAAAACGGCTATTTGCTTTAACAGTTTCTTCAGTAAGTTCGACCAGGTGAGTAGAGGTATGCAAACAAGGAGCTGGCTCATTAAACCCAATATGCCCGTTTACACCAAGCCCCAGGACCTGCAAATCAATGCCCCCGGCCGCTTTAATGCTTTTTTCATAAGCTTCACAAACCTTACCGGGGTCATTCTTATCATGGAAATAAGGAATGTTATAATTTTCCTGCTTGATATTAACATGATCAAATAATTTATTCTTCATATACTGGTGGTAGCTCTGCGGATGACCTGGTGCCAAACCTACATATTCATCCAGGTTAAAAGTTACAACTGCATTAAAATCAATTATACCTTCCCTGAACATCTCTACAAGGTGAGCATACATTCCTTCAGGGGTTGATCCGGTAGGCAGGCCTAAGACTGCATTTTTCTTTTCTTGTATTAACCCGGCAACTAGATTTGCTGCTATTTCACTCATTACACTATAATTATCGACAACTTCTAAGTCCATTTAATCTTCGCCCCCCCGGTCTAGAATATCTCTTCCTTTTCCTCTGTGGTATAAAAAAGCGACATTAATTCCTCGGTAATCTCAGATACCAGGGCCCTGGACAAGATACTCTCTGCTTCAGCACGATCCTTTATTGCTTTCTTCTCCATTGAATCTATTTTTTCCTTGATCCCAAAATCTATCAACATCTCTTTTATCGTTTTGTACAATTTTTCACTTCCAGCCAGGTAAAGCCCTTCGTATAATATCTTAGAAGCAATCATGCTTTTAAAACTGCTAAACCTGAGTTGCTCCGCCACAACATCAATATTTTTTATTATATAGTCCAATTCTTCTTTTGAGACCGGATTGACAAGCAGGCTATATTTTTCATTGTAAACGATCCGATCAATTTCTTGTAAAGTTTTATCGGGCAGATTGTTCGCTACGATAATTAAATCCAGATCAGATCCCTTGACTAACTCTCCCGTGGATAGTTCCGGTCTTGGTTCAGAATGAGCCATGTTGAATACTACATCACCGGCTATAATAAAAACAACCTGTTCTTTAAGCAGTTTGCTATCAGAACAATGATTAATTATACGTAAGGCAGTATCCCAGGCCAGGTTCATTTTTCTGGCGCTGATATCAGCTATTTCCTGATGCAGATCTTGTACCATTATTTGCATGACAGGTTTTTGGATTTCTAATCCTATAATCGTATAATTTAAAAACTCCCTCATGATCGAGGGAGATAAGCGGGCGTAACCGTCAATTTTTTTATCAAGACGCAAGTATCTTTTGCTTACAGTAAGCTTTAAAACACGCTCACTGACATTGCACTTTTTCCAGGCACTGAAGATATCAAGCCCGGTTTCTTTAACCAAATCTTTTCCGGTTAGAGGGCCTTTTTGAGCAAGAATTTTTATGAGCTGCTCCATAACAGTTCCTCTATTATAACCCCCGCTTTATTGATCATTCAGGTTATCTATCACTTCATGGGTTTGCCGGGCTTTAATTATTTTCTGTCCGGGATAATAACCTCTTGCTGTAGCACCGGGATAAAGCATAGTATTTTTACCAAGCAGGGTGCCGGGCGCAGTAACGCTGTTACATCCGGTTTCAACACCATCACCAAGAATAGCGCCAAATTTTCGCAAGCCGGTATCATAGAGTTGTCCTTCTATGTTTAAAAAAACCGGGGAACCAGTCATTTTCAGGTTAGCCAGCTTGGTCCCCGCCCCAAGGTTAACCGAACCAAGGATACTATCCCCTATATAGGCAAAATGGCCCGCTTTACTACCGCCCAGCATGATTGATGCTTTTATTTCAGTGGTATGACCAACTACGCAATTTCGTCCAACCAGGACGTCGCCCCTGATATAAGCGCTTTGCCGTACTTCTGTTCCATCACCAATTACTGCTGGTCCTTTGATCAACGCACCGGGCTCGATAATCACATCTTTACCGATCTGGATTAAATCATCCATCAAGAAAGAACCGGCATAAATGATACTGAGATCGGAAGAGCGTC
>PWMM01000246.1 GCA_003558195.1 Syntrophomonadaceae bacterium | reverse complement strand
TAATTATAGGCGGAGGGCTTATCTTAGCCCTGATTTCTATATTTATAATCGCCGGGCTCCTTCATTTGCTGGCCCGTTTATTTGGAGGTCAGGGTGGTTACTGGAATTTTTTCAGCGCTTACGCCTTTGCGGATTTCCCCATGATCATAACCGTTCCTTTCACCCTGATCGCTGTTTTTGCCGGTGTGTTCGGTTCTATTTTGGATGGTGTGGTCACTTTTGGGGCTACCATCTGGACAATGGTATTGCAGGTTATCGCCTTGAGGGAGAGTTACAGCCTTTCCACCTGGGCCAGTGTTGGGGTATACGTGATTCAGCTTATCATTATAATTGTCATACCGCTGGCGATTGTTATTGCATTTTTGGCATTGCTGTTTGTAGGCATTTAGCCAGGGTGTTTTTGATTATTTCTAATCCTCGTCATCGGGCAGCAGCAACTCATCAAGGGGTTTTAACTCTTCCACTACCCAGTTAAAGCCGCCTTCCATGCTGGCTCGGTGAGCAGCCGGTGCGGCTTCAGACATAACCTGGTTGACGATTTCACGTACTTTCTTTTCATCGCCACTGTAGCGGGCATTACGCGCTTCCACCAGGGCGCGGTGGATTTTCTTTTTCAGAGCTTCCTTTTCACTGGAGCGAAAAGGCGGTATCCTGTTGTCGTCAGCCATTATATAAACCCCTTTCCTCTCCTTATTTTATCAATCCTTGTGCTTATTAACAATGGCAAGCGCACTGGCTTATAGAAAAGAGGATTTTAGTCCAGGCTGGGCGCGCCTGTTCTAAAATTTATGAAAATAAGGGATAATATGAAGCAAAGAAACTAGTTTTAGCCAAAACAGATGGAAGGAGGAAAGTCCAATCGGCTGGAGAGAAGGAAATGACGGGGATTATGACGATCTCGATCGGCAAATTAAAGAAGAGATAAACCGAAAATATGCTGAGAGCGATTTAGAGTCAGGTCTTGCTGCTCGTTCCCAAAAAAGGCGTTTTATACTGGGAACTACGGCCCTGGTTTTGGCTGTGCTTTTTTTGTTCACTGTAACCGCCCGCTGGCTATCTGTATTTGCCGGTCCGGCTTTTACATTCCTGCAGGAATCCTGGTCATTAGCTGACGATCCGGTTGTCCAGGATGTAAGAAATGCAGTGGTCCAGGTTTACATTGATTCAGCTGCCGGACCGCGTGGCGGGCAGCGGCGGGGCAGTGGTTTTAATATCGATGCCGATGGTTTGATTGTGACTAACCGTCACCTGGTGGAAGGAGCTTCGCTGCTCAGGATATCTTTTCCGGAAAGGGGTGTCTATGTAGCCAGGAACTGGGAAATATCACCGCATGCTGATCTGGCTATTATAGAAATCGAGGCTGAAGATTTACCGGTAGTGCCTCTTGGAAGCAGTCCAGGAGTGCAGGGCCAGGATCTTTTGGTTATTGGCAACCCGCTCCAGTTTGTCCGAATTGCCAATAAGGGGGAGCTGGTTGGTTTTTCGGAAAACCCTGGCCGGGAGATTCCCTACCTGGTGATCAGGGCTGCAATATATCCCGGAAGTAGTGGTAGTCCGGTCTTCGATGAACGGGGTGAAGTGGTGGGAGTGGTTTTTGCTACCCTGCGCAACACCCATCCCTCAGAAGTTAAGGGACTTGCCGTAGATGTTAGAGAAGTTAGAGAGATGCTTGAAAAATTAAAGCAGTAATGGTTTATAGCATTAATTAACCTTCACTTTCAGATCATCTTTCCATTTCGAACTCTCTGCAGTTCGGTCCAGGTCAACGTGGCCCAGGCCCAAAGCTTTGCCGATAATAACTATATTATCTAAAGGCTTTTCTAAAGGCTCCTGATCTTCTTTATTTGCTGGTAGAGGGTTTTCTTCTGCCTCTCTACTATTCATTACCGACCGGTAACCCGAAATCAGGCAGTGTTGGCATGTATTAAGACAAAAGTTTGCTGCCAGGGCTATAACCAGGCCGGCGTAGTTATACAGGAAAGTTATGATGATAGCGATAATAGCCACCGCTGGTACTAAAAACAACCTGGTTGCAGATGGTAAAATCCAACCTGCCATAATCATTACCCTCGGCTTTCTTTGAGACTGGAGTATTGCAACTAAGTCGTAGGTATTATTTATATTGTTGTTTGCTGTTATTATCGGCAGGCAATGGCCTGATTTAACAGGAAAAAAGCTATTTTTTACAAAAAGAGCCCGGAATATTAACTATCCGGGCTGCTATAAGGTTTTGTAAAGAAGCCAGAAGGTTTTAGGATTTTAATTCTTATACCCAGGCCAGGCTGGTAAAGCTTTATCATTAATTCTAAGAAGGTCTGCTGATATTAAGTTTAAAAAAATCACTTGATGAATCGATCTTTTACGGTTACGGTTAATCAGTCTGAGGCTTTGGTTTTGGCCTGGTGTAACGGTTAATGAGAGGCACGAAAAGGTTCATTCCGATAATGGCAAAGGTGGTTCCTTCAGGCAGCCATCCCCAGAGACGCATTGCCATAATGATCAGTCCTACCCCGAAGCCGAATATATATCGGACGGTCTGGGTCTTCGGTGAAGAGGAGGGATCGGTGGCCATGAAAAAAGCTCCCAGTAAGAGGCTCCCCGACAGCAGGTGAAAGAGCACATTTTGTCCGGTTAAAAGGCAAATCAAGACCACTGCAGAGAGACAGCTAAGAGGTATTCGCCAGTTGGCATAGCGTTTATAGATTAACCAGCCTCCGCCGAGCAGAAGTAACAGGGCTGAAGTTTCCCCCAGGCTTCCCGGTATTGTTCCTAGAAATAAATCCTGCAGAGGGGTTAAGGTTCCTTCACTGCGTACAATTTGCAGAGGGGTTGCTGTAGCCACTCCATCAAAGGGTGCCAGCCAGGGGGCCATCGTACCGGGGAAGGCATAAATAATAAATAATCGACCAAATAAAGCCGGGTTGAAAATATTCTTCCCGTAACCACCAAACAGCTGCTTGCCCACGACTATACCAAAAACTGCCCCGGCAGCAACAACGTAAAGGGGGAGAGAGGGAGAAACTGTCAGGGCCAGCAGTAATCCGGTGACAACGGCGCTTAAGTCTTTAATTTTTAAAGGTTTCTTGGTAAGGTATTGATAAAGAGCTTCAGATGAAACTGCGGCTATTATGCTTACAGTTATAAGCAAAAGGGCATTCAGGCCGTATGAATAGATGGCAAAAATCGTAATGGGGGTAAGAGCTAATAGCATTCCTTTCATCATTTTCATAACTATTCCTCCTTGATGAATTCATGTTACCAGACCGCCAATGTTTAGTAAACTTTTATCCCAGCCTGACTCCCTAATCAACGCAACCTTTTTATTCCGGTGGCTCCGTTTGAGATTAAGAGGAGCTTGAACATAGCTTGGTAAGTGAAAATAAGACCGGGAGGGTTTACGATTCATCTTTTTAGTTCGCTAAACCAGGGCAGGTAAAAGTTTGGCTCAGTCCTAATATATATTATTATTATAGAATAAATAGGAAATATAATCAACACGTGCGGGAAGGAATCCAGGCAATATTGAAGAAGTTTTAATATCTATCCTTAGGGAAATGTCGTTCGGCAGGCTTTTAATTTGCCTTTGACCCGCTTTAGCTACTGGCCCTGGAGGGTTTACAAACAACAGCGGGCTATGTGATCTTAGAACAGTCCTTTGAGCTGAATTTCAAAGGCTGATGGAGATATCATGATACTTTTTCCTTATTTTATCTAGCTAAGCCTTGCTGATTATCTATCTAAAAAATTTATTATCAAAGGAGGGTAAAATCATCTCTGATTACAGTAAACTTGAGGAGATTTTTGAACGCTACAACTTTAAAGATTACCGCTGGATTAATGCCTCTCAAATAATGGTTGCCAACTGGGTCCGCTTTAAGTGTACTTTCGGCTGTAGCAGTTACGGCAAGAAAGGCTCCTGTCCCCCTCAGGTCCCGTCAGTAGAAGATTGCCGTACTTTTTTTAGCGAATATGACCAGGCCGTTGTCTTTCACATTACGAAAAAAGTACAAAAACCCAAAGACCGGGTCGCCTGGAGCAGGGAAGTTAGCAAAGAGCTTCTCAGTGTAGAACGTGAAGTTTTCTTGTCTGGTTTTTATAAGGCGTTTATGTTATTTATGGATGAATGCCGCCTCTGTAAGAGCTGTACCGGCAGCAGGGAAGCCTGTGTTAATAAAGAAGATTCGCGTCCCGGACCAGAATCACTTGCTGTTGATGTATTTTCAACAGTACGCAGCATAGGTTACCCGATTGAAGTGCTTTCCAGTTACGACCAGGAGATGAACCGCTACGCTTTTCTGCTGGTTGAATAACTAGTCAGCAATGTTTTTTAAAAACAGCAAGCTCCTGGAGGATAAATACAGTATAATTCGTTTTTTGGATAAACCCTCATGGGGCAGCAGAATCTGATAGATAAATATGACATAAGACATTTTTAGGGTAAGTAAAAAATCCTTCCCGGTTGGAAAAAAGGAAAAACTTTTGATCATGCGCCCGGCAAGGGAGTTAACCTGGCGGTGAATGTCCGTTACCGGTTTGGCAGTGGTTTCCACTAGTCGATAGCAAGGGTATCAGTGGTGTAGGAGGGGGCGGCCGTTAGGCCGCCCCCTCTCCCGATTCTTCAAATAAAAATACT
>PWMM01000070.1 GCA_003558195.1 Syntrophomonadaceae bacterium | reverse complement strand
TCGTAACTCTTACTGCTAAAACTTAAGGCCTCACAAAGACGTTTACGCAAATGAAAGGGATCTAAGTGGTAGCTTGCTCCAGGGAAATGCTCCACACCTTTTTTTATCCATGACGCTCCGTCTCCGCCAATGCGGGTCTTTCCCACTTTTGATAGATCCCACTTTTGGCTAAATACACAGTCAGTTTCTTCCCAGATACCCTCGCCATCAGTCAAGCCGGCCACTGTAGTTCTGTTAACCAAACGATTCTTCTCGCCTTCCTTGCTTTCGTAGCCAACTACCAGTTTTAACCCCATACTGTTTTTAGAACCTTTTTGCTGCTTGACGTGGACTTCGTCTGCTTCAATGTTAAGCTGCTCTGTTTCTTGTACTCCCTCAATGGGCTTGGCTCCTTCAAAAACCGCTTTTCTCAACGCCACCGCCTCATTAATCGCTTCTTCTCCGCATTCTTTTATCACCTTCCAGATACTCATCGCACTGATGGTGGGAACTAAATAACCTATCACCTTGGCCGCTCGCCTAAAGGGCATCTCCGTACCTAAATCCAGCGAAATCTCCATTAACCTGTTGCTGATTCTCTGACGGGAGCCCAATCCTAAGCTTTGATCAAGCAAGATGTGATATGCTCCTTCTTGATCACAATACAAACGACGCTTAAACTTAATCTCCCCAAAACTGGTTAAAATGGTTCGCTCCCGTTTTCCAATTACCTTAAAACCACTTTCTTTTTGGGCAAGCAGCCTCTGGTCTATCTCTTCCAATACTTCTACAAATAATTGACCCGCTGCCCGCTGCGCCAACTTGTGAACCTGCTCTTCTAATTGCGAAAAATCCTCTGTTTCTTTTAATGCTTCAAAAATTCCTTGCGCTAAAAAAAGGATTACCATGATTACCTGACGAATTTTAAACATCGAGACCTCTGCTCCTTTCTTGGGAGTTCGGCTGCAACACCGTAAGAGGTCTCTTTCTATTCCCAACCCCTCATTTCCTACCTAAAACCTACTTAAAGTTTACACTGCCGTTTTAATGGGGGAACTGGTCTGTGGTCTCCTAAAGTTTCTCAAGGGGTATTCTTTCTTTAAGGGTTCTAAGCCTGTTAATTGAGCCTCTATTTTTATTACAGTATTTTTATCCTGTTATACTTGCATGCTTCTTCAGCACTAAGTGCTTTTTCCTCAGGTTCGAATTGATAGATGCAAATTGTCTTATTACCATAGTCTACAGATTCCTGCCATAAATAATATTGCCCGTCGATGATCTGCATAACCTGCTGGCCCAATCGGTCAGTTTTTATTGTACAGCTGCAATTAACAGGTTTAAAGTAACCTTGATTATTTAGATGCTCACTTGAGGATGTTACTTGTAGTTGCACTAAAACCGGAAGGCTGGGTAGGAGTAGGCAGCAGAAACCTGCCAGGATCAGTACGGTTGGCATTTTTTTTGGATATTTGCTTCAAATTAAGTTACGCACTTGGTTAATCAATGCTGGCATCGTAATACTAATATATTGGCTGTAATAGCAAAATTTTACATGTAAAGCAATATGAGTTTGCCCAGCGCCTAATGTCATCAAGGGCAGGCCTGTGCTATAATAACCGGTAGATTAAGAGAAAGTGGTGCTGACCATGGCCGAAAATCACTGCCGGGCTGATCAGGTTAAGACAGCTTGCAAGCAAATGCATTTATCAAAATTGCTGGGTAAATATGATTCAGCCCTGGTTGCTTTTTCGGGAGGGGTGGACAGCACTTACCTGCTTTACAGGGCTGTAGAAATAATAGGACGGGATAATGTCACTGCAGTAACAGTTGATTCGGAACTGATCCTACCTAAAGAGGCCGAAAAAGCACAGCGGTTGGCCGAAAGCTTAAACGTAAAGCATAGCTTGTTAAAACCAGATCTTTTATCGGTTGAAGCCATAAAAAACAATGATCCGAAGCGCTGTTATTATTGTAAAAAGCAAATTTACAGTGAGTTATTGCGCCTGGCAGCAAATACCGGGCGGGCAGTGGTTATGGATGGGACCAACGCTGACGATTTGGGTGAGTACCGGCCCGGGTTGAAAGCGCTTAAGGAATTAGGTGTGGTAAGCCCTTTGATGGAAGCAGGCCTGGTTAAAGAGGAGATCAGGTTTTTATCGAGAAAAGCAGGCCTGGTTAACTGGGATCAGCCAGCAGCTCCCTGCCTGGCTACCCGTTTTCCTTACGGGCAAAAGGTTACAGCTGAAGGTTTGCAAAAAATCATTCTTGCCGAATCTTTTTTGAGGGAGCAGGGGGTAACAAACAACTTAAGGGTCCGCTGTCATGATAACCTGGCCCGCATTGAAGTAGAACAACAGGATCTCTCACTTATTTTTCAAAAGCGCAAAACAGTTATAAAAGCATTGAAATCCTATGGTTTTAGCTATGTCACTCTTGACCTGCATGGTTTTTCGTCCGGGAGCATGGACCGGGATCCTGGTTAATCATTATCCCACCAGCTGTTTTCTTGATCGTTTTTGCGATCATCTTCCCACCATCTTTCACCATCGCCTTCCCTGATTTCACCGTCAGTCTTAATGGTTATTTCATGTTTAAAAGTAGCATTAGAGCGAATCCGATCTTTTTTCGCTTCTTCAGGTTTATCCTGGTTTTCTTCATGCTCCTGTTCTTTCTCAACAGGACTTTCTTGATCTAATTCAGCTTTATCTTCATTTATTTCAGGATCCTGTTCTAAATCGTTTTGTTCAATTTCTGCGTCTGTTCCTGGATCCGGTTGGGGGTTACAAGATATTAGTATCAGGCTAAAACCGGTAGCCAGTATCAATAGGAGTCCTCTTTTTACAGTAATCACATTCTTTCCCTCCCTGCTGTCTTACTATATTGAGGAGCGAATGCTGTTTTACTCTTCTATTATAGCATAGCATCGCCAGTAGTTATGTTAACATTTTCTTTAACGAAAGTTGTTTAAGAGGTGTGCTGGATTATAAACAATTAAAGGCATTTAAAAGGATTACGAGGCTTTGTCACGAATAAAAAATCAAGAAAAGAGGTGTGATAGCATAGAATGAGCGGACCGGTAATCGAACAGATAAGATCTGATTTATTCCGCACAGAGATACCTCTCCCCAACAATCCTCTCAAAGCCACCAATTCCTACTTGATAATTGGAGAAGAGCGCAATCTTATGATTGATACCGGCATGAACAGGGATGAATGCCGGGAGGCTATGGCAGAATCGCTGGAAAAACTGGCCGTTGATCTTAATGAAACTGATATATTTGTTACCCATTTGCATACTGATCATATCGGGTTGGTGGATGTTTTGCTTGCTGATGAAGCCCTGGCTTATTTTAACCAACCGGATGCTGAAGTTTTAGGTATTGAAAATCTCTGGGAGCTGGTTTGCTCCCTGTCGGGCAAGCATGGATTTCCGGGTAATGAAATAGAAAAAGCAATTGACAATCATCCCGGACAACGTTACAACCCCGGCAAAGAAGTTGCTTACAATATGGTCGAAGATGGAGCGGTTATTAATTACGGCCAATTTGAATTGCACTGTGTTAGGACTCCCGGGCATACGAGGGGCCATACCTGCCTTTATGAACCTAACTTGCAGTGGTTTTTCTCTGGTGACCATATTTTAGACGATATTACTCCTAACATCGCAACCTGGTTAATTAATGCCAATCCCCTGGGAGAATATATGGCGAGCCTGGATAGAGTTGAAAAAATGAAAATTGACTTAGTGCTTCCCGGTCATCGCGGTTTGATTTCTGATCATTGCCGCAGAATTAATGAAATAAGGGCACACCATAAACAGCGTTTAGACGAAGTTTTAACCATTGTAGAGCAATTGGGGCAGTCTAATGCTTATGAAGCTGCCTCGCAAATGACCTGGGATCTCGATGCAGACGGCTGGAATGATTTTCCACTGATGCAAAAATGGTTTGCAACTGGTGAAGCGTTGGCTCATCTCCGTTTTTGGGAAGTGGAAGGTAAAATGAAAAGTGAAATAAAAAACGAAGTAATCTATTTTACAAGGCTTTAAGTGATTGTTTTATTAGAAATAATGATAAGGAGGCGGAGGCAATTAGTAAATATGTTTTAGCCATTGATCAGGGGACTACAGGAACTACTGCTATCCTCTGGGATAAAGAGGGAGTTTCAGCAGCACAGGTTAACCTGGAGCATAAACAGTACTATCCTCAAAATGGATGGGTTGAGCATGATGCAGAAGAGATTTGGCAGAATGTTCTTAAGGCTTCAGCCAAGGTTTTAAAAGAGGTGGGCGCTGCAGGCGCTGATCTTGCTGCGATTGGTATTGCCAATCAGCGGGAAACGATTGTTTTTTGGGATCGAAATACCGGCAAACCGCTTGAAAAAGCGATCGTCTGGCAATGCCGTCGGACCTCTGATATGTGCCGCCTCCTGAGAGAAGAAGGCCATGAAGAAACAGTACGGCAAAAAACAGGACTGTTACTGGACCCCTATTTTTCAGGCACCAAGCTGCGCTGGGCCATGGAAAACTCAACTGTAATAAAAAGAGCTGCAAAAGAAGGCAGCCTGGCTTGCGGAACTGTTGATAGCTACCTTTTATATCGTTTAACCGGTGGTAGGGTTTTTGCTACCGATTATTCCAATGCATCCAGAACACTTTTGTTTAATATTAAAACCTTAG
>PWMM01000147.1 GCA_003558195.1 Syntrophomonadaceae bacterium | reverse complement strand
TCATCAAATTTTTTCTTTTCCCTGGCCAGGACTTCTTCTACATTTTCACGTTTACGAGGATCTTTTTCTATCCCTTTTTCTAATACATAGTTGTAGATTTCCTTGATCTTCAAATTAATAACCGCTCCTTTTTCAAATGAGTTAGCTTAAAAAACCTGTTGCAGACAAAACTACAAGCTGTGCTTGCCCCGCAAGAGGAGTTAACTAGATTATTTTGCGAGCCTTTTAACCTCTTCCAGCAGCCGATCAACTTCTTGTTCGGTATTATAGGGGCAAAGCCCTGCCCTGATCAAGCCCCCGTTTTCCAGGAGGCCCAGTTTTTCTACCAGGCGAATAGCATAAAAGTGACCGTCCCAGACAAAAAGGCCTTTTTTCCCAAGTTCTTCAGCTACCCGGTCTGCCCTTTTACCCTCAATGGTAAAAGAGATGGTAGAAGTACGGGGGTAATCCCTGGGAGGGCCGTAAACCCGGACACCCTGTATTGAAGCAAGATCATCGAGCATTTTTTCAGCCAGGGGCTGCTCGTGCTGCTCCATTGCTCTCATCCCGGACAAAACCTGACTGCGCCGCTCTGATATTTTTTCTGACCCGGAAAGACCGCTTCCGCTACCTGAAAAACCAAACCGCCGACCGAGGTCGGCTATAAATTCCACTGCCTCAGTAGTGCCGGCTATGCCTTCATGATTTAAGGTTCCGGTTTCAATCAAGTTTGGAACCAAAGCGGACTGGGTTCTGAGCCGGTAAGCAGGTAACTCAGAAAATAAGGCCTTTTTCCCGTAGAGAATGCCAATATGCGGTCCAAAAAATTTATAAGCGGAACACAGCAGGTAATCGGCATTGATTTTTTTTACATCTACAGGACCGTGCAGAGCATAGTGCACAGCATCAACAACAGTAATAGCCCCGGCCTGGTGAGCAAGCTCAATCATTTCTTCCACCCTGTTAATAGTTCCCACGCCGTTAGAAGCATAATTAATCGCTGCCAGAAAAGTATCTCCAGATAGCTTATTTTTATAATCGTCCATATCAATGGTGCAGGTTTCTCTATCCATCCTGACCTCAAGGATTTTATAACCACGTTCTTTTAGAGCCAACCAGGGGCCCCGGTTGGCTTCGTGGTCTATTTCAGTGATGATAATCTCCCGGCGCTTTCCGGGGCTGCGAGTGAGGGCCAGGGCCAGCTGATAATTCAAGGTGGTCATATTCTGGCCGAAAGCAATCTCATCAGGGCTGGCTCCCAGGAAATCGGCCAGTGCTTTCCTGGCTTCCCTGATCACAAGATCCGAATTATGGCTGGTCAGGAATTTGCCACCGGCATTGGCATTACAGTAAATTAAATAATCGTTAACAGCATCAAGGACCCTTTGTGGCACCTGGGTGCCCCCGGGACCATCAAAATATGCTGCCGGATAACTGTTAACCGTGAGGGCCAGGGCCGGAAACTGGCTTCTAACATATTCAAGATCATATGAGCTGTTTTGATGCATTTACTATCCCTCTTTCCTGGAAGGTATTTCAATAACCATGCCGGTACGTAACTTGTAAAAACGATCTTTGAATCGGTCCATAAGCAGGGCTTCGGCTTTCAAACCACTGCAATGACCGGTGTAGATCAAGCCTATTTCCAGTTTCTCCAGGCGCTCAATAGTCTTTTCAATCCGGTCATCTTCAGCATCAATGAGGTGAAAACCGCCGATCAAGGCTGCTACCTTATTGATACCGGTTAAGGCAATCGCCTTTTCAATAATACTGATTATTCCCGCGTGTGAGCAGCCGGTGACAATAACCAGGCCTTCCCGCATGATGCAAACCAGAGATGTATCATCCGGCATCTGATCATTTTTTTGCCGGCCATCTACCAGAGTTATTAGAGAAAGGGTTGGAGAGGCTTCAAAGCTAGTTCGCTCGGTGATTGCTCCCGTGCTGATAACCCCGGGCATCAGGGTTAAAGGTTCCCTGGTAAGAATCATTTCACCACCGGCTGCTTTAACCACCTCCAAAGAGTTCTCAGGCCCCATGCCCACCGGCCGCAGGGAGGGTTTAACAGTATATTGCGGGCGGAAAATTTCAGGATGGGCAATGACGGGTAACCGGCAGCGATTGCTAGCTTTTAAAATACCAGCAAGGCCCCCGGTATGATCATAATGACAGTGCGAAAGGAAAAACAGGTCTATTTCCTGCGGATCTTTACCCAGGGCCTGCATATTATTTAAGACCGGCCCGGCGGACTGGCCGGTATCAAAAAGAATCGTACGCCCCGCTTTGTCACTGTGCCTGTATCCGGCTTCAACCAGGTACGAAGCCCCGTGCTGTGATAGCAAACCGCTGTCATAACCGGCATAATCGTCCATCAGCACTGTTACGCTTAAAAGGTCAAGCAACCCTAATTCCGTTTCCAATTCATCACCCCTTAGTCAAAAGATCTTTTTTATCAAAAGAGCCCGGTCTTGATGAGTTTTTCTAAATGCTGTAGGGGCATATATCAATAAAAAGAAACTGCTTATCTTGAGCTAACTGAAACCACTAAAGACTGTGCTGCCTGATCTGGCCAGGGCTAAAGGATCAGCAGGCGCAGGGATTTTCAGGCAGGCGAACCAGATAGCAATTATTCAAGGCTAAAAAGCTGCCATGGAAATATTTAAAGCGGGTCAGAGCATAGCGTAAGCTGAAGAAAAACAATTGCTAACCCCGCTGGTCAGGCGGCCTTTAACTTAATGCTTAAATTTCGCTATAGTACTGAACAATTATAAAAATTATAACATACTGCAGGATTAATTGTCCTTAAACTTGTAAGTTTAATCCCCGTGCATCTCACGCGGCAGGAATTAGAACTAAAGGTGGAGAATTAAAGAGCAAAATAAGAATAATTAAGCCATTTTTAAACGGAGCTATTTTGAGCACCTGTGATCATGTTGCCTGAACTTTAAAGGCTTGCCGCCCAGGCATTACACAGAATCAGGAGACAATAATAATGTCATTTAAAACCAGGGTAGATAACCTTTACAACCAGCTTTTTTTAACCGAACAGGTAGCGGCTGCCGATATTGCCCGTATTAATAACCGGCGGGTTTTAATGATTGTTAAGTTCTTAATTCCCATCCACCTTGGATTTATCATTGTTGCATGGTTATCCAACCAGTGGCAGGCAGGGATCATTTATGCCCACTTAATCATGCTGATTTTCATTACCCTGGTGGGGTTAACTACCCTTAAAGAGAGTAAAAACAAGGGGAAAGATTCTTTTTTCCGCTATAGTGTAGCTCCGGTTCTGGCAACAGCATACCTTTTTTTCGGCGCTGCCCTTTATGTCCTTGATGAACCATTGGTCTCCGGGCTCAATCCTTTTTTAATAACCAGCATCGCCGTTGCTGCCATTATAATTTTAAAGCCCGAGGTTTCTGCTTTTCTCGGTTGCTCGTTTACAGGCAAAATGGAAGATTTAAAAATAACCGCCAGCTGTGGAGTCGCTCCCACCAACCAGGATCAAAAAGCTACATTTGAAAGTGTATACCAGAAAGCCAACCGGGCTTTATCCAGCGCAAAAAATAAAGGCCAAAACCGGGTGGAAGCAGCCTGCTAAATGCTAAAAAAGGAAGGAGGTTTTTAAGATGACCTACGGCGATGACTTTCAACGCCTGAGCAGATATTCCCGTCATTCCCTGGAAGGCAGAAGTTTGGACTGGGAAAACAAACCACCACTTTACAAAAAATACCCCGGCGCCGAGCTTTTCAGGCTGTCCGAACCGGACCGGGAAGGAGGAGCACCCCTGAACGGAATTTTACAAAAGCGGCGGTCGGTTCGTAATTACAACAGCGCTGTCGCAAGTGAAGAAACCCTCTCCCAAATCCTCTGGGCGACCCAGGGCATAACTTTATCCACTGATTACCACCAGTTTAGAGCCTCTCCTTCAGCCGGAGGGTTGTTCCCCGTAGAAACTTACTGCGCCATTAATAAAGTAGAAGGTTTCAAACCCGGCATTTACCATTACCAGGTACCATATCATGCCCTGGCTTTAGTTAAAGAGGGAGCCTTTGGTCTTGACCTGGCCCGGGCAGCCCTGGGCCAGAAGATGCTCCGCGATGCCGATTTTAACCTGGTCTGGACTGCCATGATCGAACGCTCTAAATGGAAATATGAACAGCGCGCCTACCGCTATATTTACCTTGATGCAGGCCATATTGCCCAGAATGCCGCCCTGGCCGCGGTATCCTGTGGGCTTGGTTCCTGCCAGGTCGGGGCATTTTTTGATGAAGAGGTTAACCGGGTGATCGACGCAGATGGAGAGCAGGAATTTGCCATATACATGTCTTCATTCGGCAAACCGCTGTAAGGAGGGTTAAAATGGACTGCAAAAGGTCAGCTTTAACCCTGCAAACTTTAAAAAGAGAAATGCTGCTCGATATCACCGGCCGGGTAAAACAGGCCGTCGGGGAAAGCGGGATTAAAAACGGCCTGGTTAATGTTTATGCCCAGGGGGCGACAGCAGCGATCATGATCCAGGAAGGCTGGGACGACAGCGTTCAAAACGATGTTGTTACCCTGCTGGCTAAAACTATTCCCCCCGGAATCTGGGAACATGACCGCCAGGATGGAAACGCCGATGCCCACTTAAAAGCAGGGCTAATCGGGCCCAATGAAACTATACCATTAATCGACGGCAGCATGGGGCTTTCTACCTGGCAAAATATTTTCTTTTGCGAGTT
>PWMM01000049.1 GCA_003558195.1 Syntrophomonadaceae bacterium | reverse complement strand
TGCTGTCCTGTATGTTTAGGTTTGCCGGGTAGTTTACCCGTTTTTAATCGCAGGGCTATTGAGCTGGCTGTAACGGCAGCCCTGGCTTTAAAAAGCGAGGTGCAATTGCGAAGCCGTTTTGACCGGAAAAACTATTTCTACCCGGATCTTCCCAAGGCTTACCAGGTATCTCAGTTTGATCAGCCCCTGGCCCGGGGTGGTTGCCTGGTTATGGAAGCTGAAGGCCAAAAGAAAATGATTCGCCTGGAAAGGGTCCACCTGGAGGAAGAAGCGGGCAAGTTGATCCACGCTGGAGATTCTATCATGGGTGCCGGTCATTCCCTGGTTGATTATAACCGGGCCGGGATACCCTTGTTGGAAATTGTAACTGCCCCCGAACTTCATTCTGGAATAGAAGCCCGTCTTTTTCTGGAAGATTTACGGACTGTGCTTCTATATGCCGGAGTTTCAGATTGTAAAATGGAAGAAGGATCGCTGCGTTGTGATGCAAATATTTCTCTGCGCCCCGCAGGAAGCAGTGAACTGGGTACTAAAGTTGAAGTGAAAAACATGAACTCTTTTCGTTCCGTGGAGTTGGCCCTTGATTTTGAAATTAAGCGTCAGCAGCAGGTTTTATCAAGTGGGGGAAAAGTGAACCAGGAGACCTGCCACTGGGATGAAGAGAAGAAGCAGACATTTAGCATGCGTAGTAAAGAAGGCTCTTCTGATTACCGCTATTTTCCAGAACCGGATCTATTACCCCTGGCCTTGGAAAACTCTTTTGTGGCGGAATTGGCTCAAAGGCTTCCTGAAATGCCCGCAAAGCGACGAGAAAGATTAGAAGAACAATTCGGCTTGGAAAAGGAAGAAGCTATTATGTTTACCAGCAACCGGGAGATGGGAAATTTCTTTGAAGCAGTGGCTAAAAAGTATCATAATTATCGTAACCTGGCCAACTGGATTCAGGGCGATCTACTTTATCAGTTGCGGGACAGTAGTAAGAAAATGGAAGAAGTGAAGCCAGATTTGCTAGCCAATTTACTGCAGCTTTTGGATGAAGGGAGCATTAATCGCCCTGTTGCCAAGGAGCTTTTGGCTGAAATGGTTCAAACTGGAGCTGATCCAAAAGATCTGGTTAAGGAGCGGGGTTTAGAGCAAATATCCAACCGGGAGAGCCTGCTGCCATTATTGGAGCAGGTTATAGCTGAGAACCCTGAAGCGGTTGAGAACTACCGCCGGGGTAAAAAGAAAGCCCTTTCTTTTCTGGTGGGTAAAGTAATGGCTGCTACTAAAGGGCGGGCTGATCCGGCAGAATTAAATCTTTTATTTGAAGAGAAAATGCAGGATTGATTAAGTTTAGACAGGAGTATGTTATGAATAACTATGATAGCCTGGTAGTTGTAGGGGCTCAATGGGGAGACGAAGGCAAAGGCAAGGTTATTGACTTTTTAGCTGCAAAAGCTAACGTGGTGGCCCGTTTTCAAGGAGGAGACAATGCCGGTCATACTGTAGTTTATGGTGCTAATATTTTTAAACTGCACCATATTCCATCGGGGATCCTATATCCTGATTGCTTAAGCCTGCTTGGTAATGGTATTGTTATCAATCCTCTTGTTTTATTAAACGAGCTGCTGGAGTTAGAAAAAAGGGGTATTAGCACGAAGAATCTGAGGATAAGCGAAAAAGCACATCTTATTATGGTTTACCACCAGGCCTATGATCAGGCTAATGAAGAATTACTGGGTGATCAAAAAATTGGAACTACCGGCCGGGGTATCGGGCCGGCTTACGCTGATAAGGCTTTGCGAAGAGGATTGCGAGCTATTGACTTGGCAGATATTAAGGTCTTTAAAGAGCGTCTTTCCCAAATACTGCCATTACAAAACCATTTATTAAAAAGTGCTTATGGCCATAAAGGCTATGATCTTGATCAGCTGGTTGAAATGTACCGCCCGGCTGTGGAAAAGCTTGCTCCCCTGGTTGTAGACACATCAAGGTTACTGGCGGACAGCTTTTCAAAAGATAAAAAAATTCTTTTTGAAGGAGCTCAGGGTGCCTTGCTGGATATTGATCACGGCACCTACCCTTTTGTTACATCATCTTCTACAGTTGCTGCCGCGGCAGGTTCTGGCAGCGGACTGGGACCTCAATATACCAGCCAGGTGCTGGGAGTAATGAAGGCATATACCACCAGGGTAGGAGAGGGACCTTTCCCTTCAGAGGACCACGGGGAAGCAGGAGAGCTGTTGAGAAACCGGGGCGCTGAATTTGGAACCACTACCGGACGCCCCAGGCGTTGTGGTTGGTTTGATGCGGTAATTGCCCGGTATGCTACCCGGATTAACGGCCTCACCGGGCTGGCTATTACCAAGCTTGATGTATTAAGTGGCCTGGAAACGCTAAATGTAGCCGTTAATTACAGGTGCGACAATAACTTGACCAGGGAATTTCCCGCCGGAATGGTTAAACTTGAAAAGTGTAAACCTGTTTATGAGGCTTTTCCAGGCTGGCATGAAGATTTATCAGGGGTTAGGACCATGAAGGATTTACCGGCAGCAGCGCGACATTATTTGGAAGCCCTGGAAAATACAATCGAGGTTCCTATTGAGTTGATTTCAGTCGGGCCGGATCGGACCCAGACGATAGTAAGGCCTGGCTCTTTTTTGGCGGGTTGGTATGGAAATTAAAGAAATAAAATTTTATAAGAAGTTTAGAATGGGCAGGATTATTGAACCTTTTTGAAGAATTACAATTAGCTATAGCTATATACCATAATACCACTTTCTAATCTGTACTTTATCAGGTATAATTCTAAATAAGGAGGAGTATGATGAGACAGGGCATTCGAAATTGGTTAAAAGTAGTAATCGGGTTTATTTACTCGGTTAATATAATTCTTACCTTTTTAACTTTTTCACTCTTTGGTGTAAAATCTGAAGATACTGTACGAGTTATTGTTACAGAGGCTACCCCTCCCTATACTGAAGTGCAACTTATTACTGTTATTCTCCAGCCTATGGTTATCCATAATGTTTTCTGGTTAAGCCTGGCCGGGCTGGGATTTTTAGTGATTTTTCTGTATTTTGTTGATCATCGGTTTAAAGTGTTTTTAGCTCCAGGTTTGCTAACCCTGATTATGACGGTTTTTATAGGCGCTTTAATGCTGGTGTTTTTGGAGAATATATTTACCGATGTCAAACCTTACCAGGAGCTATATTTAGAGACAGCCATGAACCGCTTTTACCAGGTTACAACCGGTATGACCATTTTTGGAGTGTTGTTGATAATGCTCTCATACTATGGTGATAAAGTCGTCTCTGTTCTAAAAAAAGGTTGATCCGGGCTTGCTTATTTTAATCCATTTTAAAACGGGGCGATTAAGGTTATCGCCCCTTTTATTGTTAGACCTTAAGTTAAAATATTTTGCTCATAACTGGTTGATATTTTTACGATCCTGGAAACCGGATGGTTTGGATATCTCTACCGAAGCCTTACCTGAAGTGAGAAGGCTTGTTAGATGTTGTAAAGCCGAATTCTGTTAAGCCCGATTGGCTGTTGATACCAGGTATTTGATTTACAGGTATTGTCGTAACCGACTGGCTTTTTATGACTACTTAAGGCTTGCAAAACTATTCAGAAAAAGGAGTGTGAATTGATGCATTTAACTGTCCTGGGGTGCTACGGCCCTTATCCGCCGGCAGGGGGAGCATGTTCTGGGTATTTATTGCAAGAACAAGGGTACAACCTTTTGATCGATTGTGGCAATGGCGTTTTAAGCCGATTGCAGGAATACCTGGATTTTGTGGAATTGAATGCTGTTATGCTTTCTCATCTCCATCCGGATCATTATTCAGACATCTTGATCATGCGTTACGGACTGGCAATAGCCCGTAACAACGGCCGCCGCAGTGAACCATTGAAAATTTATGCTCCACCTGAACCGGAAAACGATTTTGAACGCTTGTTTTACAAGGATCACTATTCGGTTGAACCGATTGGCCCGGGTCAAAATTTTAGACTGGGCCCTTTTAATATTCAAACCGATTCAGTTCTGCATGCTATACCCGGTGTAGCGATAAAAGTCGAATCTGCAACAGGGATCCTGGTTTATTCTGGGGATACAGAGTACTATAGCGGACTAGAAGATTTTGCCTCAGGGGCCGATTTCTTTTTATGTGAAGCTAATTATCTTGATCAAGATATTAAGAATAGTTTGCCTAACCACCTCAGCGCCTCGCAAGCTGCCCGGGTCGCTGCCAGGGCAGAAGTAAAAAGATTGCTTTTAACCCACCAGCACCCGGAAAGGGATCGCGAGATTACCAGAACAGAGGCTAAGAAATACTATCCAGATGTGGAGTTGGCTACTGAAAGAAAGTCGTATATTATAGCTCAACAATAATTAAAAGGGGAGAGTGAGTATGGGAAAAAGCAAACAATCTACTCAACTTTTACTGGGTCCAGTACCAGCTGCATTGATTGCTTGTGGTTATAATGCGGAGCAAAATATAATTACCCTGGCCTGGGTGGGAGTAGTTAACTCTTCACCGCCCATGATCTCTATTTCGGTACGCTCTAATCGTCATTCCTATGAAATGATTAAAAAGAGCGGGGAATTTACAGTTAATGTTCCGCGTGAAGAACAGGTGGATCTAGTTGATGGCTGCGGCACTGTAAGCGGGCGCAATTTGAATAAATTTGAACACTACAACTTAACGCCAATGTACGGA
>PWMM01000190.1 GCA_003558195.1 Syntrophomonadaceae bacterium | reverse complement strand
TGCATCTTGGTAGTTGAAAGCCCCTTGCCTTTTATAATTGCCGGCTCACAAAAAAAGTAACCCTGGCAATAATCGAAACCGTAGTCCATGGCGGTATAATAGTCCCTAACTTTTTCAACCTCTTTTGCCAGCAATATTTTCCCGTTCTTTTTTAAGTAAGAGGCGCTTTTTTCTAATTCCGCAGATTCTATAGCTTGAAGATCAACCTTTACCATATCGACAAACTCCAGGAGTTCCCCACCTTTGGAAAGCAGGTTAAAACCGTCAAGCACCAGGGTGTAGCCCTCCTTGTGCAGGTGCCTGCAGGCATCAATTACCTGGCGGTAAAGTTCTTCGTCCGCGGGCACCTCGATCGCAACCAGCTCTTTTGGCAGTAAAAAAGCAGCTTCGGTTATTAAAAAATCCCGGCTGGAATTAATGAAAAGCCTGTTACCCCTGGAAACTTTTTCTAAACCGATGTCTAAGAGGGCACTGGAGATTAATTGAGATTTGGTCGGGGTGCCGTTCTGTTCAGGGTAGTAGCTTTCCTTGCCTGTCTGGTAAACTAGTTCGTAGGCAATTACTTTTTGCCTGCGGTCAAAAATAGGTTGCCTGGCCAGATAGACATCCATACCATTACCTCCCTGAAGTCAGATGATTGAAGCAGGCGGCAACTTATATCGCTGACAACCAGATGAAGTGCCTACGGATGAAGCTGCCTGAATCGATTTGCTATCCTGAACCGGTTAGCTTGGTGCCGGTAGTAGCAATATCAAAAGGGGTCAAGGGTCAAACAACTTGCGCTACCCTTACAGTATTATACCATTGATCAGCGGCCAGGGTATGAGCCATTTTAACCGGGTCTTGATTTGTTTCTATTTAGTGTTAGAATATAGAAACAGTTATATTTTTTTCTGGCAGTAAACTAGATATTTATATAAAGCCCTTGCACTTTATAATTGTTGTGCTGAGGGTAGCTTCAGGGAGAAAACTAAAATGAAACTCAAAACTGCTGTTATTGTTTTAACAGGATTGCTCCTTCTTTTACCTGCTGCAGTGCTCATGGCTGATCAAGAAAGCCCTGTTATGACCCGGGAAGAGTTTGACACCTGGCCAGATTTACCCGAATATACCATTTTCAATCCATTTCCCTCCAAGGGTGCCAACTGCACCTGGTATGCCCATGGCCGCATGATGCAGCTGGGTTACTGCCCTGTCGCCCTTGATAGTATGCGTTTCAGTGCCTACCGGTGGGCAGATGATGCGGCAAAAGGTGCTGAAGTGGTTAAAGAACCTCGGGTCGGGTTTATTGCTTTTTGGGATAATCAAGCCTCCTTTGGCGGGCCACTGGGCCATGTTGGGGTGGTTGAAAAAATTAAACAGGATGGTTCAATTTTAATTTCAGATTCGAGCAGCAGCCGGAGCGCTTACAATCTTATCACTACTGCTCCCGGTGAGAGAAAATGGCCAACTGCTTTTATAAAGGTGCCTGAAGGACCGGGCCGCTCGGTGAAATTTAAACCCTATGAAACAGTCAGGACTACCGCTGTAAATCTTTATTTCAGACTTGAAGGGGTGAACAGGGATCCGGTTTTGGTCCCCAAAGGCACAGAAGCACTAATTAAGGCCCATCCGAGCAATGGTATTTATGCTGCCCAGGCCAGAACAACTTCTTCTTATCACTACTGGTGGTATGCAGCAGTAGAAGTAGATGGTGACATCAAGCAGGGTTGGCTGGCTGAAACTTACCTGGAGCGTATTGCTGCCGCAAAGCCGGTGCCAGGGAGGGATAATCCGGATCCTGAAAATGACCCTGGCGATGAACCCGGTAATGACCCTGAAGATGAAACCGATGATAAAAATGAAGGCAAAGCTGAAGAACCGAGGGAAGAACCCGGCGATGATCCTGAGGATGAACCTGAAGATAAAACCGATGATGATTCTGAAAATGAACCCCAAAATGGCTCTGAACAAAAAGATCATGAGGAGGACCCGGATAAAAAGCAAGACGATGGCGATGATCCCGTTTCTGAAGATAGCCCCGGAAACGAAGAAGATACACCTTCCGAAAAAGAATACAAAGACGGGGATGTCAACGGTGATGGCAAGATCGATGTCCGGGATGTAACCCTGGTAATGCAGCACATTTTAAAATTGGTGACGCTTTCAGAATCTCAAGTTAGAGCTGCCGATCTAAACCAGGACCAGGTTGTAGATGTTTTAGATGTAGTTCAAATTATGCAACAGGCCCTTGGTTTAATGGATTAAAGATCCCGGTTCTTAATATTAAGGCCCCGATAGTATTAGCTTTTTTCTATCAGCTGTTTTCGCAATGCTACTGGTTAACCAGTTGTCGTGTACCCTTGTATTTTACAGCTGAACTGGATTTTGTCCTGTTTTACTTCGGAGAGGCCAACCTATAATAGCCCCGGATTAATGACTATCAGCTGTTTGTCAGGTAAAAAATAATATGCTGAGCCAGTTAATGGGCTGAGGCCAGTAACCCAGAGCTAGTCCTCTTTTTTGCAAGATCCGGCTGATCCATTAATTATGGAAAAGGAACTGAAAGCATTATAGGAAGAGCCAAAAATGGCCTTTTGAAAAATAATAAGGGCATAACTATTTCCGCTAAAGGGGTTTATGGTTTATAATTTCCTTATGGAACTATTGGTGCCAGCTGGAAACCTGGAAAAACTAAAAACGGCGGTTCGCTTTGGCGCTGATGCAGTATACTGTGGAGCGGGCCCCTTTTCTTTGCGTGTGCCTGAAGCCTCCCTTACACCAGACGAACTTGCCGAAGGAATTCGCTTTGCCCATGAGCAAGATAAGCGGGTTTACCTGGCCATGAACATTTTTCCCTTTGATGAAGATTTTCCCGGTATGCTTGCTTACTTTAAAAAAGCCGTGGCCATGGGGATCGATGCGGTTATTGTTTCAGATCCCGGCCTGTTCTATGCTATTAACCGCCTTCAAACAGGAGTAGAGATACATCTCAGTACCCAGGCCAATACCACAAATTCAGAAAGTGTCAGGTTCTGGAAAGAGCAGGGTGTGAGCCGCATTATCCTGGCCCGGGAGCTCAGCCTGGATCGGATCAGGTTGATCAAACAAAGCGTGCCTGATATGGGCCTGGAAGTTTTCGGTCATGGAGCCATGTGTGTGGCTTTTTCGGGACGCTGCCTGCTTTCTTCTTTGCTAACCGGCCGTTCAGCTAACAGGGGTCTTTGTACCCAGCCCTGCCGCTGGGAATACCGGCTCAAGGAAAAAGATCATGAAGAAGAACCGCTCATCCATGAAGACGAGAGAGGCACCTATATCCTTAACTCCAGGGATCTCTGCATGATTGAACATATTGATGCCCTGGCAGAAGCAGGTGTAGACGCACTTAAAATTGAAGGACGGATGAAAACGGCCTACTATGTAGCGGCGGTTACCCGGGTTTACAGGGCTGCCATAGACCGCTATAACGATCCGGCAGTGGAGTACTCACTTGATCCTGGCTGGAAAGAAGAATTAGATAAAATACCCCACCGGCCCTATTCAACGGGGTTTTATTTTCCTGAACTGGCAGGGGAAACCGAGTATACCAGTAAAGCTTCACCGATCAGGAATTATGATTTCGTGGGCACAGTTGATCACCATAATACAGAAGCAGGAAGGCTCACGATCCTGGCCCGGAATCGTTTTTCTGTCGGCGATGTGCTGGAAATACTTGATCAGGCCTGTCCCGTTATTATCAAAGTGCCGGTGCAAACCATAATTGATGAGCGGACCGGCAATTACCTTCAGCAGGCCCATAACAGCTATATTGTACAAGTACCTTTACCCGGCAACACAGGGTTCAAAATAAGCAGACATGCAGTAATCAGGACTAGAAGCATGGATAACCAGGATTAAACCGTATTGATCAAGTGGCCTTGAAATGATAAAATTATCTTGCCTGGCTAAGAACAGCAAGCTTACTGTTCAGTTGTGGCGGTAGCATTTAAGGAATGCCAACGCTTTATAAAGGAGCGATCAGGCTGTGAAATATAAACTTAAGATAATGTCAAATCTATGGGTGGTCTTCTTAACGGTTTTAGTGCTTGTTTTTACTGCAAGCCAGGTAGTTTTCGCCGATAATAACCTGGACCTCGATAGCTTTTTTAACCTGGAGCAGGAAACAGGGGTCCAAAGAGGAACAACTAAACGTTACATTGATGTTAGCAGTCCCTGGTCCGGCGGTTACCTGTATGATAATATGGTAGTAGAAGGAAAAGTGGAGATAAAAGAAAACTTCAGCATGAATAATATGAATCCCGGTTCAGGCAGCGTCAGCCAGGCTAGTGGCAGCCAGGGGAGCAGCACTAACAGGAGCAATGCTGAACAGCAAAACAGCAATAATAACAGTACCGGTTATGTAAATGACGGTGGCAGCAGGAAAGCAGTTGACATTCCCATGATGGAAGATGGAAGCGTTAAGAGCAGCAGCGTGGGTGCCAGCTCAGGTTCTGCTGATCACCTGCACCCTATTTACGGCAGCAGCCCTGAGCCTGATGACGATCTTTTATACTTCAAGATCCCGCAATGGTCTGACCTGTTCTAACGGGGTTGTAATACTTCTCTTAAAAAAGAGGGTATGGCCATGCTTTTTCTTGTTTTCATATCGATAAAAACAACTGTAACGTGAGCTTTACTGACTTTTATGCCGGAGTCTTTTTTATAAATAGCCTGTTCAACAACGATGC
>PWMM01000283.1 GCA_003558195.1 Syntrophomonadaceae bacterium | reverse complement strand
GGAAAGGATTTCCACCTTGTTTGTGGGTTTGTTAAGGCATCATGTCGGTAGCCACCACATTCTCCAACACTTCTCATTTTCAGTTTCATGTTGGGGCGTCTATCTTCCGCCACTCCGCAGTACTCTTTACTCTTCGAGGAACAACGGTTTGTCCTCATGTGCGTAGTTACACTTCTTCAGGATATCCTTGATTACAGGTTCCTCGTACTTCTTCAGATTGTATGAGGCTGCCAGTCGACTCCGGGCACGGTACATACCCGTACTCTCGGTGAGCAGTCGGTACTCAAGACCCCGGCTGGATTCCTTCACATCCGTCACATACACTTCGTCGAAGAGCAGTGGGATTTTCTGTGCGTACTTACCGCTAATCATGGGAGTAGCGATAATCTTCCCACTCACCTCATCTTGAGCCCGGTCAATGTGACCTGTCGCTATGAAGTTACACGGCAGACCACAACAGACCATCAGGAGATCACGGAGTGTGAACTGCTGAATCATGTAGTCCTGAATTTGAGGAACATACGTCGGTATGTCCTCGTGGTAAGGCTTTCGTGGACCTTCTTTCTTACTGAAGCCACGCGCCATGATAGCTGCCATTAATGCTTCTGACATCGTGGTGAGGCTATCAATACAGTACGTACCAATGTGGTCGAAGAAGCCGTCCTTACGAAGTTGGTTGAAACGCTTCTCCCACTTCACATAGGCATCTACTTTCCCCTCCACATCAGGAAGGAACTCCTCGACCATAACTTCGCCGGACTCTACCCACTTACGGAGCGTGAGCGGACCTCCCGGATCGAAGGAATGGACGAGGACAGGCTTGGGACAGGTACTGAGCAAGAACGTCTTGCCGGTTCCAAAGTCCCCATAGATAAGGGCGTTGAAGCCGGACTTCTCACTCGACTGCTTATACTGGTCACGGATGCGGAGGAACTCGCTTTGTGGAGTTTTGGGTGCTTGCTGTTCATTCATATCAGTTCCTTGTAGGGTTCATAACTTCCTCATCGGATGCTTCAGCACCCCACGCGGTCACGATAAGATATCCGCCCTCAACCTTTGCGAGCACAATCGGGTCGTACTCACGCATCAGGTCACGGCGCATAGCCTCAGCCAACTCTTTCGAGGTATCTTTCTCGATGAGCATATTGTCCTTCAACGTGGTGCCCTTCGTGTCGAACGAGTCAACGTTGGCGGCTACGTAGAAGTACGTGGTCTTGATTGGCGTGAAGAGTTGCTCGATGAGCTTATGCTGTACCGGACTTGTTCGCTTCCAGTACGACTTGAGAGACTCAATCTCTTCAGTGTGACCCCAGAGATACAGCTGAGTCACGCACGCCTGGATGAGAACGACGGTATCACCGTGGATGCTATGCCCTCGGGCAAACATACGGATGAGGTTCTCGATATGAGACTGGGTCATTTCACTTGGGTGCATCTCCTTTCCATCCTTGGTCGTATGACGAGCGCGAGCATACCGGCTGTCACTCACTTCAAGAAAGGTGTCATCGAGAATCTTGAAGTTGGCAATGTCTGCCATGTTCGCCTCCGGAATCTCCTCGATGTAACGCTCGGAGCTACCAACGACGATACCGTACTTCTTGCAGATACCGAGCAGTTTCTCCTCCGTGATGAACTTGTACTGCGGAGCAATCCGCCCGTACCGTTGCTTGTAGTGGAGGAGCCGTTCTGCTTTCTTCTTCTCTTCCGGCGAGAGCCGGCGTACTGGAGCGGAGTTACCGAACCCCATGCTTCTGAGCGTGTTGATACGCTCCATCTTTTTCTTATCACTCGCTTCAGCCAGGATGCTGTTAGCTTCGGTCAAGAGTTGTTCCTCTGCTACGCTAAATGCGGAGTGAATCTCTTGTACTATCGTGTTTGCAGTCATTTGTTTTCCTCTGTTTTTCGTTCTTCGATTATCACACGTGTACCGTCAGGACGTGCGAAGTACTTGGCTTCTTCCTCACGCTTGCGAGGATCCCAATACTCAACGACGTAGCCGGGAGGCATACGGTGCATATTCTTCAGTGGGTTGCTCCAGGAACCACATAGTCCCGGATACTTACAGCCGAATTTGCTACAACTCTCCCCATTCTTAGGGAAGCACGGCATTACTGGGTCGTCCGGAGTCGTACGTGCGAGCTCCGACATATTCCACTCGATCTGGTCTACCCAATGGTTTACTTCCCACAGGTAGGACATCATATCTTCCGGTCTCTTCCGAACAGGGATGCGGAGAAACTCAGCGCCCTTGCTCTTCGTGAAGATTGCGCCGTTAATCATGACGCCTTCAATGTGTTCCCCGGGGAATGCGCTGAAGAGTAGGTGGCTGTACGTATCAATCTGTAACTTGATATTCCACTGATCTCTCCAGCTTGCACTATTCCGACCACTCGTCTTATGCTCATGGCTCCAGATAGAGCCGTCAACACGGACGATAGCATCACACTTGGCGTGTATCACACGGTCCTCACGAATGGGGACAGCGGCGGCTACTTCAGTGAACAGCACTTCCATCTCTGTTCCACGGAAGGCTCCGATGTACTTACCAAGTGCGTTGAAAGCGGTGGCAGGATTCTTCGGCGCACGCTCACCATCGGTCATCTCGTTCGGGAACGACTTCCGGTAGGTAGCAACAAACTTCTCATACGCTTCGGCAGCTACCTGCGGGGTCGAGCCGTTCTGGTAGATGTGTTCCATAGCGTCATGCCAGGCACGACCGAAGGCAAGATGCACACTCTCCTCTTCACTCGTCCACCCTAATATGTAGCGGTAGAAGAATCCGCGAGGACAGTCCTGGAACTGTTGAATCTTACTGCTGTCCAGTACGTCGAACGTCGGATGATAGGGGACGGGGAGACTTTTATATTTGCTCTCGTCGCTCATTCTTTTTCCTCTTTTTCTTCTGTTGTTTGTAGTATGTGTACCAATAAGACTCCCACTGCTTTAGATACCTTCCAGCCTCTATCTGCTCGGCAGCCTTTCTTGGTAGACTCCTTATTTCACGTCGTTTCGTCATCGGTTTCCTCACTCTTTAGTAAGTTATCAATGACAATCTCACGGAGTACGTAGCGCTCCTCTTTCGCGTCGTACATTAAGAGACGGAGTCTCCCGTGCTTGACAGCGAAAACAGAAGTGAGTACCACGTTTATTTGTGTGAGTCCGGTCACCATTACGTAGTCATGGGCAGTGCTATCCTTGAGAGTAGCTACCACCTCACGATACATATTGTTTATCTTGAACCGGTCTACGCTACCCTGCGTGATAAAAACCAGTTCCCCAAAGCTCTCGGCTTGTGAAAAGTCGTGACCGGAGTTGTTTGGAATATATACTTTGGGCATCCTGTCTCCATTGTTTTAGATGTGGGCAAAAAAAGGGAGGGACGGATACCTTTAATCCATCCCTCCCGCTCTGGAGGACAGCAACAACTACTGAGCTTGCTGGGAGAGCAGGGCGAGCAGCTCTGCTTTCTCTTCTGGAGACAGTTTGGAGAAGTCGGACTTGATGCTTGCCTTCGGGTCCTTCTTCACGGTGTGCTGAACATCCGGGCGCCATCCGCTCATTGCTTCGGCGATGTCGTTGGGATGTGTTCCGTTACTGAGTTCCCGACGAATGCCGGCTTGTGCCTTGACGACGAGTTGACGGAGCCAGAGATCACGAACGGTCTCTTCACCGTACATCTCGATATCCTCTTCGATGTTCTCGCCGACAGGGAAGTCAAAGCCAGCGGTAACACGTCCGCCTGCATCTTCGGGAAGTTCAATCTCGTAAGGCACCTTGTCGGCAGGAGTTGACGCTTCAATGCGCAGGAAGCCATCAGTTACGAGGTCTTTTCCTTCTTTTTGTTCGATTGGGGTGTTTTCTTCACTCATGTTCTTACCTCATTGTAAGTTTGTGGTTGTGTTAGTTGTGCTGTGGTATGCCCAGTTGGGCAATATGTTTTAATATACACATTTTTCATGTTAATGTCAATACCTACATGAAATTTATTTTTCATCTTGGCTCTTTGCATAGTCAAAGCCGGCATAGAATGCTTTGAGCATAGCGTCTATGAACTCCTTATTGGTGGTCACGTAGACTTCCATGTGTCTACGCTCACCATATTCCGTAGGCTCGATCTCTACTCCCTCCATCTTACCACTCTTTAGTATTGCTCGGGCAAGTTCTTTCGCAAGCTGCTCTGTTATTGCTTCCTTCGGCACGTTACTGCTCAACATGGAGTTAGAGATTTCACAAGCAACGCTGACGATGCTATCGTTGTACTGCTTTATCACATCTTTAGGTAGTCTTTCGAACTCTTTCATCATGTACGTTGGTATGGGTTTGCGTTTGACTTTGGGCTCTTCCATCGGCTTGATTCTGGTAAGGTCGACTGTGTGTGTGTAGTCACACTGCGGACACGTTACTCTTATCTCAGTGCTATCTTCCGAGTAGAAGACGGACATAGTATGGTCACACTCTACGCATATGTAGAGACCCTGCTTTACATGACCGAACCAGTGGAACTCCGGCTCAGGTGCGTTCTCTAGCTGTGGTATTTGTTCTAACATACCTCGGAAAGGCGTCCGGATATCTCCCCATAGGACACTACGTTCGCGATCCTCATCCCACCGTTCTTGCCGCTGCCTACGCATAGTATTGAAAGGGTCTACGTCAGCAGCTGGAAGCATCCGCTCCATCTCCCGGCGTTGTTGTTCTCCTATTTCTCGGCGTCGTCCTTGTATCATATCTTCTGTGTCTT